>JBQCCH010000593.1:0-13165 GCA_051962375.1 Tepidisphaeraceae bacterium | reverse complement strand
ACATCTTGATCCCGATTCCGAGGGGGACGAGTTTTTCGTTTTGCTTCTGTTTTGCGGTTTCGGGGTCGACGTAATCGGAGTGGCAGGACGCTTTGTCTTTATCGGCGCCGAGGACCTTCTTGGTCTTGGAGGCGAGTTTGTGGATTTCGTCGGGCGAGAGGACGCCGCGTTGTTCGAGGATGCGTTGTTGCTCGGGGGTTAGGGCGGCGGATTTGGCCGGTTTGCCGCGCTGCATCTCTTCGTCTTTGCCGGAGAGGAATTCGTTGATTTCCTTGGAGATGCGGACGGAGCACCAGTCGTGGCCGCACATGGCGCAAAAATCGGTGTCGACGTCGAGGTCTTCGTCGTGGTAGGCGCGGGCGGTATCGGGATCGAAGCTGAGTTCGAAATGCTTTTCCCAGTTGAGGGCGGCGCGGGCTTTGGTGAGCTCGTCGTCGCGGTCGCGCGTTCCGGGGATGCCCAGGCCGACGTCGGCGGCGTGGGCGGCGATCTTGTAGGCGATCACGCCCTGCTTCACGTCGTCCTTCTTTGGCAGGCCGAGGTGTTCCTTGGGCGTGACGTAGCAGAGCATGGCGGCGCCGTGGTAGGCGGCGTAGGTCGCGCCGATGCAGCTGGTGATGTGGTCGTAGCCAGGGAAGATGTCGGTCGTGAGCGGCCCGAGGACGTAGAACGGCGCGCCATGGCAGAGGGTGCGCTGGAGCTTCATGTTGTATTCGATCTGGTCGACGGGGACGTGGCCGGGGCCTTCGACCATGACCTGCACGCCGCGTCGCCAGGCGCGTTCGGTGAGTTCGCCGAGGGTGACGAGCTCGGCGAGTTGGGCTTTATCGGTGGCGTCGGCGAGCCCACCGGGGCGGAGGCCGTCGCCGATGCTGAACGTCACGTCGTATTGGCGGAGGATGTCACAGATGGCTTCCCAGTGCGTGTACATGGGGTTCTGCTGGTTGTGGTGGAGCATCCACTTCGCCAGCAGGCTTCCGCCGCGGCTGACGATGCCGATGAGGCGCTTGCGGACGAAGGGCAAATGCTCCTTCAACACGCCGGCGTGGATCGTGAAGTAGTCAACGCCCTGCTCGGCCTGGTTGTAGAGCTCGTCGCGGATCATCGGCCAATCGAGGTGTTCGATCTTGCGGCCGATGATCATGCTGTAGATCGGCACGGTGCCGATCGGCGCGGTGCTGTGCTTACAGAACGCCGCGCGGGTGGCGTTGAGGTCGCCGCCGGTGGAAAGGTCCATCAGCGTGTCGGCTTCGTACTTCAGGGCCCAGTCGATTTTTTAGAGTTCTTCCGAGATATCCGAAGCGACCGGCGACGCGCCGAGGTTCGCGTTCACCTTCGTCTTGCTCGCCCGGCCGATGCACATCGGGTCGAGCTTCATCGCCAAGTGCTTGATGTTCGCGGGGATGACCATACGCCCTGCCGCCACTTCGTCGCGCACCTGCTCGGGCGTGAGGTGCGGCTCGCGCTCGGCGACGCGGCGCATCTGCGGCGTGATCATGCCGAGGCGGGCGTTTTCCAATTGAGTGATCGGCTGGAACGATTTCGGGTAAACGACGGTGCGCAGCGAGCCGTCCGCATGGGCGAATGTTGTCGACGTCTGATCAGCGGCCACCGCCGAGGCGTGGCCGTTCAGTTCGCCTTGCCAGGTGGCCCAGTGTTCGGGGAGAAAGTCCCAGGCGGTCTTTTCGCTGGGCGCGGGCATTCCGGGGGTGTCGGGGCTGGAGTAGGTCGTCGCGCCGCGCGCATCGGGATAAAGGGCCGGCTTCAGCGCGAAGGAGCCGGGGTTGGTCGTGTGCAGATTGCTCGAAGGATTGCCACCGACAGCGGGAAGACGATACGAAGGATTTGCGGCAGCCATTTTAATTACTCCGGCACAAGGATGACAAAGGCGCGACATGCTTTGGTTGGCGAGTCGCTTTCCTCCGCAGCTCAGCCGAGGTTCGGCTTTGCTGATCAGGTTCACGGGTATTTCTCAGCCCACTCAACTGGAGTCGGCACCCCGAGCGCAACTGCGAAGTCTACACGGGCCACCCAGTTGGCTCAACTCCAAAGGCTTTGCGCGTTCTAACCGCAGCGGCCCGTTGCTATCGTGGACAGGGTGAAGGCTGCTTACGAATCACATTGGCCGGTCCGCATGGTGCATGCCGCCAATCGGGTGTACGCCCGCGTCTTCCATCAGGTGCGCGTGCATGGACGAAACGCCATCCCCAAAACCGGCCCGGCGATGCTCATCGCCAATCATCGCAGCGGCGTCGATCCTCTGCTGATCATGGCGCTCTCGCCCCGGCCGATCCGCTGGATGATGGCGAAAGAATATGAATCGATTCGTCCGCTGCGACGCTTGTTCGAAGTGATTCGCACGATCGGCGTCGCCCGCGACGGGCGCGACTCGCGGGCGCTGCGGGAGGCGTTGCGGGCGCTGCACCATGGCGATCTTCTGGGCGTTTTTCCCGAGGGACGCATCGAGACCTCGGCCAACCTGCTGCCGTTCCAGCCGGGTGCCGCGATGATCGCCCTGCGCGCGCGGGTGCCGGTGATTCCGGTCTATCATCACGGCATGCCGCTGTGTGACTCGATGACCGTGCCGTTCGCAGTGCCGCAAACCGTCGATATCACGATCGGCCCACCGATTGATCTGGCGGCCCAGTTTTCCCTTCGGGAGGTAGAGCCGGCGACCCAATTCTTACAGCGTTCGGTACTCGCCTTAGCGCCATCTACCCAAATGGGTGTGCCCAACGGGTGACCCAGGGGGGTGACCCAGGGGCGTGACCCGGTGGGTGACCTGACGGCTCCAGAAAAAGTGTGATGACCGGTGCGTCGCCTGTCCGATATCTTCCGCAGCACTGCAATTCAGCGAATGTGATTGACTTTGAGCTTTAGAGGGATAGCGTAGTCTGGGCAAAACGATACACGCGCACGTGAAGGCGCATTTTCTCCCCTCCGGAAGACACCGTGGCATTTGCCCGGTGTCTTCTTTTTGATGACCCCTCGCCCGCGCATTCGGCAGCGGCGGGCCCAAACGGGTCGCCAGCAGCTCGACTTTCAAAGACCGGCGGATCGTGGCGCGCGCAGCGTCTGCTGCATCAGCGTTTCCTGGGTGCACTCTGCCGCGCCTTGGGTCGGCGTGACACGCCGCCAGGTGTCGTCGGGTTGCAACGTCCAGGCGTGCGCGGTGTCGCGCAGGGAGACGTCCAGGATCTCGCGCAGCGTGTTGCGATGCTGGGCATCTTCGATGGGGACGATCGCCTCAACCCGGTAATCCAGGTTCCGGACCATCCAGTCCGCAGAGCCGAGGAAGAACTGCTCCTGCCCGTTGTTGGCAAACCAATAGATGCGAGAATGCTCAAGAAATCGGCCCAAGACGCTGACGACGCGAATGTTCTCGCTCAGCCCTGCCACGCCGGCGCGCAGGCAGCAGAAGCCGCGAACGATCAGCTCGATTTTCACGCCGGCTCGGCTGGCTTCGTAGAGCAGGTGGATGATCTTATCGTCCTGCAGCGCGTTCATTTTGGCGATGATGTGCGCCGGCCGCCCCGCCCGGGCGTGGGCGGTTTCGCGCTCGATCATTTCGGCAAAGCGCTCGCGCATATTGATCGGGGCCACGAGCAATTTCGCATAATCCCGCTTGATGCTTCGGCCAGTGAGATGGTGAAACAGCGAAATGACGTCGGCTGTGATGAGCGGATTGCAGGTGAACAGTCCGACGTCGGTATAGGTCTGGGCGGTCTTGGAGTTGTAATTGCCCGTGCCGATGTGGCAATAGGTCCGCAGCCCATCCGGCTCTTCGCGCACGACCATCGCCAGCTTGCTGTGAGTCTTGAGCCCCACCAGCCCGTAAACGACATGTACGCCGGCTTTTTCCAGGCGTTGAGCGAGATCGACATTGCGCTGCTCATCGAACCGCGCCTTGATCTCCACCAGCACCGCCACCTGTTTGCCCATCTCGGCCGCCCGGATGAGCGCGGGCACGAAGGGGCTGTCGCTGCTGGTGCGATACAGGGTCTGCTTGATGGCCAGCACCTTCGGGTCGGCCGCTGCGGTTTTGATGAAGCGTTCGACGCTGGCGCTGAAGGATTCGTACGGGTGGTGGACCAGCACATCCCCCGCCCGGATGACGGAGAACACATCCCCTTCGTCGTCCTGCAAACGCGGCGGCGTGATCGGCTGCCAGGGCTTGTACTTCAGGTCCGGCCGATCGATGGCGGTCAGGGCCATCAGGTCGTCCATGTCGATCGGGCCGGGAACGGTGTAGACATCTTCCAGGGCGCTGTCGGTTCCTTCGATCAGCAGTTGCCGCATTTCTTCGCTCATGGCGTCCGGCAACTCAAGCCGAACCACCCCCGCCAGCCGCCGCTTGCGCAGCTCTTCGGTGACCAGCGACAGCAAGTCGTCGGCATCTTCCTCATCCATTTCGATGTCCGCATTCCGCGTCAATCGGAACAGATGATGCTCCACCACGATCATGCCCGGGAAGAGCATCGTCAGATTGGCCGCAATGACCGCTTCCAGCGGCACGAAGGTCTGCCCGTCCGGCATCGGCACCCAGCGGGGCAGATTTTCGGGCAGCTTGATCCGGCAGAAGCTCCGGCTGCCGTCCGGCGCATCGAGCATGACGCCCATCGAGCGGCTTAGATTCGAAATGAAGGGAAACGGATGCCCGGGATCAACAGCCAAGGGCGTGAGGATTGGAAAAACCTGCCGGCGAAAGAAATCGTCGGCAAATTCCACCTGCGCGGGCGTGAGGTCCTGATACCGCCGGACGGCCAGGCCCTGCAGTTTGAGCTCGGGATGAAGCTCTTCGAACCAGACGCGATACATCTCGTCCAGCATCGGCCGGACGCGGTTGTGGATCGCGGCGAGCTGCTCATCGACGGTCATTCCGTCCAATGAGCGATTAGCCACGCGGTCGGCGCGCTGCCGCTGCAGGCCGCCGACGCGCTTCATGAAGAATTCGTCGAGATTGCTCGCGAAGATCGCAAGAAACTTCACCCGTTCAAGCAACGGGATGGCGCGATCGCGTGTCAGCTCAAGCACCCGCTCGTTGAAGTCCAGCCAGCTGAGTTCACGATTGATGAACAGCGGCGGCTTCGAAACGGCCGGGAGCGGCGTTGCAACAGAGTCACCAACAGCAGCGTGCATGAGAAGACCACCTTGATCCAAACGGCCCGGCCCGCACCACCGCGGTTGCCCGATCGTTATGCATCTTAGTTAGTGCTGCCATGTTAGCGTGCGATTAAAACGAACGGGCCGACGTGCCAAAACCGATTTTTTGGCAATCGTCGGCCGATCGATGGCTCTTATCGCTTGCGACGGTCACGTCGGGCTTTGCGCTTTTTCGAGCCGATCTTTCGGCGGCGACGGGGTTTACCCATTGTGAGCTCCTTTCTTTCGAGTCCCTCAACATACCCGCACAATTTTTTATGTCTAGCGGTCGACACCGAGACTAAACTGGCATCGGGCTTGCACAAGCCTCCTGGGGCGGTCAACTGGATGACTGCCGCACACATTTTCTTCTGCTACGGGAGCTATTGGCATGATTACGCTCGACGCTGGCAATGTGCTGCTGAAACCCTCGCACCGTAAACAACTGATGGCCCGGCTTCGGCGGGCGATTCGCATCGGAGACCGCCTCGGCGACTTCGTGCTCAAAATCGTCCTGCGACGGTCCGGCCGACACGTTGAAGTGAGTGCCCAGGTCCATGATCGCCACGGCGATTTTTCCTTCCGCACTCGACAAATGACGCTCGCCGACGCGGTCTATGCGACGGCCCGCGGGCTGTCGACGCGCTTGCACCAGCAGGCGATCGGTCGACTCGCCCCGGCCACCGCGTAAAGCGGCGATATCGGACTATCGACGGACATTCTGACTGCCCTTCCCCGTCCGACCTCATGGGCTGGAAAAACGTGTAGCCAGCGCTCGCAGCGCTGGCTACACGGAATCAGCCTGGCGTAGTCGATCGCCCTATTGCTGAGGCGGCGGTGGCGGCGGGTCTTGGTCGGCGCCTTTGCCGTCCGGGCCGGCGTCGTCACCGGGGCCGCGATGGCCTTTGGGCCCGCCGGCGTGCTTCGGCGGATGCGGACGCTCGACCTTCTTGCCGTTCAGCATGTCCGCATCGACGGCCTGCTTCCCATCGGCCATCGCCGTGGCGCGGCCGTCGGCGGTCAACTTGTCACCCACTTTCAGCCCGGCGTCCTTCGCTTCACGCGGGCCGACGTGAACATAGTCGCCGGTGTCGAGCATCGCGCCGTCAATCTCGCCGCGACGCGCATAATTCAGCGACTTGATCGTTCCTTCGACGTGGACCGATTTGTCCTCGTCCGGCTTATCGCTGGGCGCGGGAGCGGCTTCGCCCGTATCCATGCCCCGGAACTCATAGACCTCATGGTCAGCATCGGTTTCCATTTTGCTGCCCATGATCTTCACCGATTTGCCCATCGGCGCGATCGTGGGAACCATTGACCCAATGGTGGGCGGCAGATTGACCTGCACGAGCTTATCGCCGACCTGCAGGACAAAGCCGTCAACCTCGCCCCGGGGCGCGTGGTTGTAGCCGGCGACGGTCCCCTCAAGCGACACGGGCGGCGTCATCGGGCGAGGCGGACGCGGCGGGCCGTCCTGACCATGCCGACCGGGACCGTCCATTCCCGGACCGTTGGGCCCGTCTCCCGGTGCCGGCTGCGCGATGGCCAACCCCGCAGCGGCAAAAACCACGATCGCCGCGTGTGCGATGATCGACTTCGTTCGTTTACTCTCTCGCATGAGACACACTCCTTAATTCTCTCGAAAACAGCCAAACAACGCTTCGCATCATTCCGCGCGGACCGTACGACCCGCGCCCGAATGGTTCTATTGCGAAACCATTACAACACACTAGTTTTCACTTCCGTGTGGGGGTGCCCGCTCCGGCCACCGCTCACAACGTTTGCCTTCACTTCGGCGGAATCTGATCGACGAGCGTCGGCTCATACCGGCGTTCGACGCGCGAAAACAGCAGGCGTGAGCAACCCATGACGCTGAGGATGAATCCGCAGGCCAGGGCGGTCAGTCCGATGGCGTGCTCAGCGCGGGCCTGATGCCACTGCTCGACGACCGGATCAAACGGCGGCGGCGTCGGCGGCCCCGGGTGGCGGAACCGTTCCCCGGGCGGCCCGTCAAAGTCGCCACGTCCTCGGTCATTCGGTCCACGCTCGGCCAGCCCGCGCGGGGGTTGGTCCATCGGAGGCATCGCTTCCTCGGGCGGAACCGGGGCTGCCATCATGGGTTGGGTTGCGGCCGCTGCTTTTTCAGGGACGGGCACGCCGTTGCTTAAGCCCACCGCAACACCGCCGCAGATGAGCAAGGCGATCCCGAGCGTCAGCAGCACCCAGCCGGTTCGGGCCGACTGAAGCCAGGCGGGCGGCCCTGGGGGCAGTTGCGTCACGCCGTGCTCCAAGGCGGCTCGCGTCAGCAGAAACTGGTGCCGCTGCCGCTGCGCCCGCAAAGCAATGGGCCCGCCCAGCAGCAGCACCGCCGCCGCAACGCCCGCCGCCGCCGCAAAAACGTCGCCGGCCGGTCCCCCGAGTGCTAAAAGTGTCAACGTCGCAGACATGCGTTTCCTTCCATAGATTTGGATCAGTCGCCCCATTGGTAGGCCGCCGGCCGCTCGATGTTTCAGGAGAAATCAAAATATTTTTTGAAACCCGGTCGCCGGCGTCGACTACAGATATAGCGTAACGATCGGAGGCCGGCCCTTTGGCGCTGGCGACCGATGGAGGCGAGATGTCCGATGAACGGCCGCTTGACTTGGACGCGCTGCGCCGCGGCGATGCGAACGAGTTTGCGCGCCTGGTGCGCCAGCACGCCGCCCTCGTCGCCGGTGCGTGTCAGGCCATCGGCCTAACCGGTTCCGACGCGGACGACGCTTCGGCCATCGCGTTCGCGAGCGTTTATCGGTCGCTGCCGGCGTTTGAAGAACGATCCAAGCTCAGCACCTGGGTCTACCGTATCGCATTGCGGCAGGCGCTGAACTTTCGCGAGCGGCGCGGACGATCTCGCCGACACGAGATGTCGATGCACGGCGCCGACGACAGGACGATCGATCCGGCGGACTCGAAACAAGCCCAGCCGGATGTCATCGCCGAGAAGGCCGAGCAGAAAGAGCGGCTGTGGCGTGTCGTGAACGATCTGGAGCCGCGTCAGGCGATGGCCGTTGAGCTGTTTTATCGCCGCGGCATGGATTTGGTCGGCATCGCCGAAGTCATGGCCTGCCCGGTGAATACGGTGAAGACACATCTTTCTCGCGCCCGCCAGAAGCTGCGGGCATTGCTCGAACCGCAAGGAATCATGTCATGAATGCCATTCCCCCCGATGCATCGGACGAGCCGGAACTCGACATCCTTCTGCGCGACCTCTTTCGCCAGGCCGGCGAGCCCCCGATGACGTTGAACCTGGCGGCCCGGGCGATCGAGTTCTCGCGCGTGCCCCAAACGGCGGCCGCGCGATTTGTTCGCCGTTGTGTCGTCGGCATGAACATCTTGGGCTGCCTGCTGCTTGCCACCGTTGTGTGGAACGGCGCTCAGAACGTCATGTCGACCTTGGACAGCACAAGTTCAAGCTCCAGCAGCGCCCAAACGACCAGCGAAACGACCGGTTCATCGACGACGACATCGACGACCACCGGCCTGGAAATCGCCGGTGCTGCGATGCTGCTGTGTGCGGCAGCCGGCACGCAGTGGGCCTTCCGCGCCCCCGGCAATGGCCCTTACTTGCTGACCGTGACGCACGCTTGATCGGCAGCCGGACCCGTTCTACGCTCCCGGTATGCCCAAGCCGCTCATCGGAATCACGTCCGACTATGTCAACGGCAAGCCGCAATACATGACCACCTGGGCCTATGTCGAAGCGGTCGAAAAAGCGGGCGGCCTGCCCGTGATCATTCCGTACAAGGTTAACCCGGCGAACGTCTCAGCCTACGTCGATCATCTCGACGGGCTGCTCCTCTCCGGCGGAGATGATCTGGATCCCCAGGCCTTCGGCGAAGAGCGACACCTCATGGCCGAAGCCATCGACCCGGATCGGCAGCGATTCGAAATGGCCCTGCTCCGCGAGGCCGAGCGGCGCGGGCTCCCGGTGCTGGGAATCTGCCTGGGGCTGCAGGTCATGAATGTCTACCGCGGCGGCAGCTTGCATCAGTTTCTGCCCGATCTGACGCGCGGCGAGCCCCTGGAGCATCGCAAGCTGGACGACTGGACCCGCCGCCACGACGTCACGGTCGAGCCGGGAACGCAATTGGCCGAACTCACCGGCAAGCAGCGGCTGGCGTGCAATACCTCGCACAAGCAGGCGATCAAATCGCTCGGCAGCGGGCTGCGCATCACGGCCTACGCGCCCGACGGCATCATCGAAGGCATCGAAGACCCAAGCCGCCCTTTCTTCATGGCTGTCCAATGGCACCCCGAACGCCAGAATGACGAAACCGACCATCTCAAGATTTTTGAGCGCCTTGTCGCACACGCCCGGCAATTCTCAAATTCGGACGACCTTGCTGCATCGGCTTGACAAGGGCGCGTATTTTCCCACAATGACCCGCCTTCGTTTGCCGCAGTCGTAGCTCAATTGGATAGAGCACCAGCCTACGAAGCTGGGGGTTGCTGGTTCGAGCCCAGCCGACTGCATTCGCCGTACGACCTGTTCCGAACGCTAGCAAGCGAACTTGGCGACGGTCGGCAGTGCGGATGACGAGAGCCCTGATTGGCGGAAGTCTTCCGTTTTTCACTTTCGGAGCCCCGCCCGTGGGGCGATGCTTTGCCGCCACGTTCCGAGCTACCGCCTTCACCAGCGATTGTCACGATCGGCGGCGAGGTCCACTTCCTTGGCAGACACGCCTTACCCTCCAGCCACGATAACAATAGACGGACGTTGCGACGCGATCGGCGGACGTGCCCAGCGGCAACAAGTGACGACGGCTGACAATGACGTCACTCTGCAACCATTTCACTGCTGATACTCCTATCGTAACATCTATTCTTGCAGCCGCGATTCCGTTGCTTAATCATTTGGGGGCGCGATTGACTTAGCTAGCACGACCACCACCTTGATTCAACAATCTGTTCACGGCTTCTGTCCAGTCCCTATGCTGGCTTTGCCTCACAAGTCGCATTGTGGGATACCACGGCGAGTCCTGCCGATCTATCAGCCAACGGTGATGGCACATCGACGGCAGCATGACGCAGGTGGGAACGCCCATGGCACCAGCCAGGTGAGCGATATTATTATCCCCCGCAATGACCAGACTCATATTCCGAATGACGCCAGCTACGGAAGAGTAATAACCGCTGCTGCCCCCCCGTGGAAGCCCGTACAACTGCACTATTGGCAATGGTGCATAGCTTGCGCCTTCGCCTCGATCCTCAGACGCTAGATCGTAGAACGTGAGCTCCGAAGGCCAATCGGTTTTAAGTAATAGCTTTACGCTTTCCCTGAAGTCGCGATCTGGATGATTGGGCAATGCCAGACCAATTTTGATTCTTCCAGCGGTCTTCAGTTGATCGCGCCAATATTCGACGACCTCGTGCTTTACGCCCAGATAGGGTTTGACTGCCGGGACCGTCTGGAGGGCGGTGGCGAAGATTGTCGACAGGCTCGGTAAATCCGCTTGAAAATCATGAGCCGGAAGAGGATCGCCAACACTGATTATGCGCTCAATGCCGACACATCCTGCCATCACTTCCGAAAGTGACGGATCGCATTCCAGGCACGTTCGTCCACCACGCTGCTCTATGAGACTTGCGTAGCGGGCGAATTGAATGGTGTCGCGTGTATCCTTCTCTGAGCGGAGAAGGATACGCTTACCAGCGATATTTTGTCCCACCCAGCGCGGCCGGGAAGATTGCCGACGAGACCATTTGAACCAACGCCACCGCCATTCGTATTCAAGCCAACCTTGTTCGAATTTTCCTTGTCGAAGTAATGCAATGGCTAAATGGTAATGCGCTTCGATATCGTCCGGTTGAAGACGCAAAGCGGCCCAATAGGCTTCCTCCTCTGCCGACACTTCGCCAGTAGCGGCAAGCGCTCGGGCAAGATTCTTATGTACATCCGCGGAACCGGCTCCCAGAAAGATCGCTTGCCGCAGATGCTGAACCGCCTCACCCGCTCGTCCCGAGTGATAACAAGCCAAGCCCAAATTGCCATAGAGTTCGGGCGAATCTGGCACAATTTCCAACCCTCGGCGGAAAGACGCGATGGCGTCCGCATAGCGGGAAGCCTTCGCGTACGCGACTCCCAAATCTTGATGGACGCCCACATTTGTCGGATCCAGCACAACAGCCTGTTCTAGCAATTGACGCGCAGCGTCTAGTTTATTCCGTCGCAGGTATTCCCCGGCTTCGCGCAACAGTCGTTGTGCCTCCATCTGGTTCGTGAGGCCCGAAATCTCGCACGAATGCCGCGTCGATACCGACACGCGTTCCGCAAGCGCATTTGTAATCCGTGCGAAGACCTCCTCCCAGTTCCCCGGTTCCTGTTGGCGGAACAAACGCATCGTTGGGTACCAGGGAGTGTCCTCTCGCTCTAAGAGCCATCGCCAATCCGGGGATGTTTGCAATGCAACCCAGACCGGCACACCCATGGCCCCCGCAAGGTGGGCAACCGACGTGTCTGCACTGATTACAAGGTCTAGGCTCGCAATGATCGCCGCAGTCCGAATAAAGCCATCGCAATTTTCCGAAATACCCCCGAAATCCGTCAGTGAAAAGCGACCCTGCAATCCCGCAATTTGTTCGACACCGAAATTCTTTTGCAAGCTGACAAGCGTCACGCCCGGTACCTTAGCCAAGGGTTCGAAGGTCGTCAGTGGAATAGACCGGTTCTTATCTCCCTTATGTTCCGGATTTCCCTGCCAGACGATCCCGACCTTTAAGCCTGGCATCTTCGCGAGTCGCTGCTTCCACTCCCAAGCTATCGCGGGATCAGTAAAGATATAAGGAATACGTCGCGGCAGATTTTGAAGATCGGTCTGGCACAAGCCCGGTAGGCCGAGAACCGGAGCATAGAAATGGCATGCCGGCGGCTTTTCGCCCCGCACAACCAGTTCATCAATTCCTGGCGTACGGCTTAAAATTTCTCGTGTATTCCGCTGGCATTCGAATATGACTGTTGCACCACGTGCTTTTAGTTCGCGGGCGTAGCGAATGAACTGAAACGTATCGCCCAGCCCCTGCTCGAAGTACAGGAGAATCCTCTTGCCCGCGAGGGGACTGCCATCCCAAGGCTTGCCCGCATATTTACGTCGCTTTAAACCATTTTTGCCCTGCCAACGCCATTCGTAGTCGGACCAGCCACGCTGAAAATCACCTAGCAACAAGTAAACGAGGCCACGATTTGCATGCGCCTCGGGATAATCAGGCCTGAGAAATAACGCCCGATCAAACGCCGCAAGTGCATCTGGGAATCTTTCCATCTGCGTGCAAATAATTCCGAGATTGTTATAGGCCTCCGTATAGTCCGGCTTAAGCTCAAGTGCCTTTTGAAGAGAAGCAAACGCCTCTTCGTGTCGGCGACTAGAACGTAAAGCATTCCCAAGGTTGTTCCACGCCAACGCGAACGTCGGCACCCTTTCAAGCAATTTTGTATAACACTCGATCGCCTCATCGAGCTTTCCTTGTTCGGAAAGCACGACGCCTAGATTGTTTTGTCCGCTGGGGTCATCCGGCCGTAGCTCCACAGCTTTGCGCAGATGCATCAGCGACGTGTTGCTCTGACGCATCTCCTGAAGCAACATGCCGAGATTGATGTGGGCATCATAAAAGTCCGCATCGATCTGTAACGCCCGTAAAAATGCATTCTTCGCCTCCTCCTGGCGTTTGGCTTGAACGAGCACCAGACCCAGATCAACGTGGTAACTCGGTTTATCACTGTCGATCTCGATTGCCTGTTCGTAGGCCTTTGCTGCCTCCGGACTTTTGTCCATTCGCTTGAGCAGGCTGCCGAGCGATCGGAATCCATCTGCCGAACGCGGGCAGCGCTCCAAGTACCGCAGCCATGCTTTCTCAGCTTCTTCCCACCGCCCGCTATCTCCGTAGGCCTGCGCCAGATGCCGAATCGCCTCCGGCCGATCCGCGTCCCGCTCGATCACCGTGCTAAATCGCTGGATCGCCTCCTCGAAGCGGCGTTCTCGAGCCAATT
>JBQCCH010000592.1:0-3985 GCA_051962375.1 Tepidisphaeraceae bacterium | reverse complement strand
GAGCGGCTTCATGGCCGGCATCACCGCGGAGAAGGTCCGCCCTCACGTGATCCTGCTGGACATGCACCTGAAAGACATCGACGGCCGCGAAGTCGCCAAGCTCGTCAAGAGCAGCCCCGACCTGCAGCTGACCAAAGTCATCGCCATGAGCGGCACGCTCAGCGAAACCGAACTCAAGGCGCTCGTCGGCAGCGGGTTTGACGGGTATCTGAAGAAACCGTTCAACGTGCGGCAGGTCATCCAGACGGTGGAAGACGCCACGAACGTCGTCTACTAAGCCGCGACACCTTCAATGCGCCTCGACGCCGAGGGAAACCCGGCGTCGAGGGCGCTATGACCGGTGTGTCGGGCCCGTGTGTCGGGCCGGTGCGTTGTGCCGGTGTCGCTTATTGCGAGTCGGCGGGCTTGTCGGCGTCGGCCGGTGCGTCGGCATCCGACTTGGCGGAGCTTGGCTTTTCGTTCGCCCTCTCATGGGCCTGGCGGTCTCCGTCCCGATCCGACGGACGCCCGCCGGGCCCCGGGCGACGGCCGCGCGGTCCCATGCCGCCGTTCATGCCGCCCCCGTTGAATCCGCCCCCGAACCCCGGCCCGCCGAACGGCTGATCGCTCATCAGCCGACGCACTTGGCGGTCCACCACTTCGTCCAGATTCGCACGCTGCCGATCGAGCGACTGCTGCTCCTGGTCCAGCACATCCTGCAGCCGCTGCAGACGGTTGGCCCGCTCCTGCAGGATCGCGTTGACGAGCTTCTGCACGTTGTCGTGCAGTTCGCCCTGCAGCGCCTGGTTGTCCGGGTCCTGCTTGACGCGCAACAGCGAACCCCAGGCGGCATCTTCAAGCTGCCCCTGATCGAGAGCGGCCTGGTAAACGTCCGGCATTTCGCTCTTGGCCGTCTGCAGGCCGCGATAACGAATCGCGAATTTCAGCTTGATCGCCTTCACGACTTCGCTGTCATCCCCCTTTTTGTTCTGGATGCGCACGAACATTTTCCAGCGATTCGGAAAATTCTGCTGCGAGAAGGCGGCGATCTGCTTCCACTCCTGCGGCGTCGGCGCCTCGTGCGAGGTCTTGGACAGATCCATGCCGTACGTCGCCTGGCGCCATTGCGCCAGCCGCTCGCGAAAGTTCTGCAGCGCGTCGGATCGGCTCGGCGCCGTCGTCGGCGCGGCCGCCTCACGCCCGGCGGACTCGTGGGCCGGACGCGTGGACGCGGGCGCCCCCTGGCTCACGCCTGCCGCTGACGCGAGGCCGAGTGCGATGATCGTCGGAAGCATTCTCATGACTGCCCTTGCTCTGGTGATTCTCTTGCCCTGGTGCTCGATCAGTTCAACCCGTCGTCCATGAATTGCAGGGCCGACAGCTCGCGGTTCATCCGGAAGGATTGATCATTGACCATCGGATCGAACAGCCCTTTCAGATCGTCATCGCTCATCTGATCCAGGTCCTGATCCATCGCCGGCGGCGGCGTCAGCAACCGCCAGCCCCACTCGCCCCCCATGCCCCCGCGCCAGTTCTGCTGGACGGCGACCATCGGATCGACCACGGGCGCGTTCATCTCATTCTTCGCGCTGCGATACCAGGCGACCATCCCGATCGCCAGCAACGCCGCCGCCGCCGCCGGGTACATCATCCACCACCCGCGCCGCCGCTGCAGCACTTCGCGCTCTTCCGCTTTCTTGTTCCGCTGCCGTTCGCGCACGACATCCCCCAGGTTGCGCGCCGCGGTCAGGCCCGGCGACACCCGCCAGGTCGCATCGCCCGCCCCAATGAAGGCATCCACCGCCCCGTACGCCGCGCGCAGCTCGTCCAGCTTGTCATACAATTCCGGCTCTTCTTCCAGCCGATCGTCAATCTCCTTCCGATCCTCGGCCGGCAACTCGTTGGCGAGGTACATCAGCAGGACGGCGTCCGGATAGTTGAGATCTTTAAGCAGGGTAGACATGGGCTTCACTTCGTAAAAACTCGCCGGCGAATCACTTGCCCCGGCGTGCGGCACCCTCCGGCGTCGTCTCTTCCGTCTGTACGACCGACCTCTCCATCAGTTCCTTCAATTTCAACATCGCCTTGTGCATTCGACCCAGGGCCGTATTCAACGGACACCCCAGGATCTCGGCGATCTCAACGAACTTCAGCCCGCTGTAGTAGCGCAGGAGCAACACCTGTCGCTGTGCTTCGGGCAGGCGGCTGATCGCGTCGCGCAGGGCCGCTTCGTCTTCCATTCCCTGGATCCGGTGCCCCGCATCCGGCACGATCGATTCGGCCGTCTGCTGCAGCTCCACGTGCGCCGCCCGTTCCCGCCCCTTCGCCCGCCACAGGTCGTTCGTCTTGTTCGTGGCAATCCGGAACAGCCACGCCTTGAATCCCCCGACCGCCGACGACGGATCGAATTTCTCAATATGTTCCAGCACACTCAGCCACGTCTGCTGCTGCAGGTCTTCCGCCGCCTGCACCTGCCCCGTCAACCGGCGCAAATATCGCGACAACGGCTCGTGATACCGCAGCACCAACTTCTCCCCCGCCCGCGCATCCCCCTGCCGCAATTGGCCGAGCAGCAGCTCGTCCGTCTCGGCGCCAACGGGGGGCTCGATCGGCTGGACGAGGCTCAGAGGCATATCCGTCGCATGGCTTGTCATGAGTGGAACGCTTCGCCCCCGATTTTATTCTCCGCACGCCGATTAAGAAAACAAGATTCCGTCCCCAGCACGACTTGCGCTCGCCCGCCCGCCTTGTCCCGGCGGCCGACCGCATTGCCCGCCCGTCGCAACCCCGGTATTTTCACACGCCATGATCCGCCCCACCCCCGCGCGTCCCACCCTCGCGTTCGTTGCCGCCCTGGTCCTTGGCGGGTCATTCGCCGTGGCTCAGCCCGCCCCCGAGAGCGTTTACGCCCCGCCCGAACTCCCCAGTGAAACCGACGGCATCAACGAAGGCGCCGTCCATTTTAATCTCGGCGTCAATTACGCCACCGCCTACATCTACCGCGGCGTGCGGGTCTTCAACATCCCCGGCACCTCCACCTCGCTCAATTCCTTCAATGCCAGCAACCTCAACCTGCAGATCGATTCCAAGCTCTCGATCGACCTCGGCAAACTGCCCCACCCCTACGTCAGCGTCTTCACCAACATCGCCAACGACGACGCCGTCTCCAATTTCGAAGAAATCCGCCCCAGCGTCGGCTTCGATTGGGAGATCAAGCCCCTGATCGTCTCCGCCGGCTATACCTCGTACCTCTATCCCGAGCGGGCCGAACGCGAAACGCAGGAAATCTTCCTCAACATCACCCTCGACGACACCGCCCTGTTCAGCGGCACCACCGTGCCCGTGCCCTACGCGCTGGTCGCCTACGACTTCGACAAGTACGACGGCCTTTACCTTGAATCGGGCGTCAAATATCGGCTGAACTTCGACGAGATCGGCCTCTCCTTCACCGCGCTGGCCGACGTCGGCTTCGTCCAGGGGTATGCCTCGCAGATCAATTCTCCCGGCGGCGGCACCGAATCGGGCTTCTTCACCAGCCCCCAAACCACCGGCGGAAACGTCTACGGCTTCCAACACTACGACCTCGGCCTCGTCGGCGAATACTCGCTCAACAAGCTCTTCAACGTCTCCACCCGCTACGGCGAATGGAGCCTGCGCGGCCAAATCTATTACACCAACGGCATCGACCACCAGGCGAATGCCACCGACCTGCTCTGGGGCGGCGCCGGCATCGAGTTCAAATACTGATCCCCACGCCCCAGCGGCACGCCGACAACCCGAAACCCAACTAAAAAAAGCCCAACTAAAAAAGGCCGGCCGTCGCTCGCTCCGAATTCGGAATCGAGCAACGGCCAGCCTTTGCATCTCACGGCTCGCACTCAGGTCCGCCGCCGCATCGATCGCGACGAGCGAAGTTCGGCCGGATCAATTTTTATTTCTTCGCGTTTATTTCTTCGCGATCGCGAGCTTCGCCTGCGCCCGCCGCACCGACCGCTCCCGCATCTCG
>JBQCCH010000591.1:0-4854 GCA_051962375.1 Tepidisphaeraceae bacterium | reverse complement strand
CCTCCGACGCCGCCGGCGAGGGAGCCGCCGACACCCCAGACCGACCCACGCCGGCCAACACCCTCCCAGACCCGCAACTCCCGCCCGCCGCCGCCCGCGGCATCGCTCGCGACGGCCGGCTGGACGGATCGGCTGTGAATAATCTAAATTCATCCACAAAAAACAGTTCCGGCACCCTCACCGCCCCGCCGGCAAGGGGCGCGACGGACGATCAACCTCTTGGGCGAACGGGTTCGGCCGGCTCGGGGGCGCGGGCGTCCGCCGGTGACGAGGCCGCCGTGCCGGCCGGGTATCGGTCGCTGGTGCGGGATTTCTTCGCCCGCTGACGGAGCGCCGTTTCATCAAATTTGCGAAAGTCGACTCAGGCGGACGTCCGATAAAGAATGGGGACGCTTGAAGAGGTCTATCGCCGCCGGCGCGGGAATGTTTTGCCTGAGCGGTCGGATGGCTTTAGACTGTTCTTGCCCATGACGGGCTGGGAAGATCGCGTCTGGAAGTAGCACCACATGATTGTTGATTGTCATACGCACATCTGGCAGTCGCCAGACCAACTGGGGCCGGCAGATTTGGGCGAGCCTTCGCGCGCCACCCGGGCCAAGGGCGTTCGCTCGTCGCCGACGGGTCGGGCGCTGCGCCGCACGATTCCGGCCGCCGACCCGGATTACCACTGGCAGGAGCAGGAAGACGCCCTGATCGACAAGTCGATCGTCCTGGGCTTCAAGAGCCGCTACCTGAAGAGCGACATCCCGAATCATTTCGTGGCCGAGTACGTTCGGCGGGCGCCGGATCGGCTGATCGGGTTTGCGGGGATTGATCCCTTGGACCCCAAGGCGCTGGACGAGCTGACGATGGCGCACGACGAGCTGCGGCTCAAGGGCGTGGTGTTGTCGCCGGCGAACCAGGATTTTCATCCATCCGACAGCCGGGCGATGAAGGTGTATGAGCTGGCGGAACATTTCGCCATGCCGATCCTGTTCCACCCCGGGGCGAACTTCATCGAGCAGAGCAAGCTGGAGTACAGCCGCCCGTATTTGCTGGACGAAATCGCCCGCAGCTTCCCGAAGCTCCGGATCGTCATCGGCCAATTGGGCCAGCCGTGGGCGGATGAAACGATCGTGATGCTGGGCAAGCACCCGAACGTGTTCGCCGACATTAGCGGCATGCTGACCCGCCCGTGGCAGGCGTTCAACACGCTGGTGAACGCGTACCAGTACGGCGTGATCGAAAAACTGCTGTTCGGCAGCGATTTTCCGTACACATCGGCGAGCGACTGCATCGAGACGCTCTACAGCCTGAACCAGATGGTGCAGGGCACCGCCCTTCCGGTCGTGCCGCGCGAACAGTTGCGCGGGATCGTCGAGCGAGACGCGGTTTCGCTCCTGGGCATTCAATAAATTCGCCGGCGCAGGACCGCGGCGTCGCACGGATGCGGCCGCCCGGGGTGCGAAGCGCCTGTCTGATTCGCTTGACTTAAAGGATTTCGATCCATGCGAAATGCCGTAAAATTCTGCACGCTTGCTTTGTCGCTCGGCACGTTGTTGGTGGGCGGGTGCGCCTCGGATGACGGGGCCGCCCAGCTGAATGTCCATGGCGCCCAGTCCGACGACCAATACGTCGACACGTTCGATCGCGCGCTGTTCACGCAAACCCGGGACGGGCAAGTGGACCTGCTGCTGCTGTCGGGCGGCGACAGCTTTCAGAAGAATCAGCCGCTGATTTCGAGCGACACCCGGGCGATCAATCCGGGCGTGCGGCAGGTGGTTCATCTGCGGGTGTTGTGGGAACCGACGCGAACGATCCATCTGGATTCGCCGTCGGCGTCGAACGCGTTCGTCGATTGGCACGTCATCGCCGGGCCGAATGACCGGGTGACCTACAACGGCTCGTGCTGGGCCATGGTGAAAATCGACGGCAACGAAGCGAGCATCGACCTGCGGAACGCCAGCGTGAGCGTGAGCCAAGTGCTGGGCGACGCCAAAGACCCGCTGAAGCGCGCGAACCTGAGCGGCAAATTCACGGCGACGCGCTCCGACGCGGTCGTGCGGTCTTACCTGAGCGAGCTGGCCTCCCTGGATCACACCACCGCGACCGCGCAGGTCACCCCGCAATAACGCGTACGGAACTGTTTTATGCCCGAAACCCAGCGTTACCGCATTGAGCCCCCCGCCGCCGGCGCGAAGCCGCCTTTCACGCAACAGATCACGCTCGAACTCAACGGCAAAACCATCGGCAGGGCGCGGTGGTTTGCGCCGGATTCGTCGGACGGGGTGATGCAGATCCTGGACCTGTCGATCGACCCGCTCCACCAGCGCCAGGGACACGGGTCGGCCTTGCTGAAGCAGGTGTACGACCAGGCCCTGGCGTTTTTCCGCGCGGCCGACCTGAAGCCGCGGCGGGTGTGGGTGACGATCGAACAAAAGCGCCAAGTCATCGGCCGGGCGTTTTTTTCGCGGCACGGGTACCACCACGTGGCGACGATCGATAATGTCTACATCAAGCAGTCGGGGCTGATCTACCAACGATCCTTCGACTGATTCTGTTACGATGGCCGACATGAGCGTGCTTTTTGAATTCGCTCGCCGCCAGGGAACGACGGTTCTTCACCGTCATGAGCCGGCGTCGCTCTCGCTGACGCTCAACGGCCTGCACACCGCGGACCACCACACGCTGGGGGCCACGTTCCAGAGCACCGTTCGCCTGGTCGAGCGGCGGGCGGACGTGCTTCTATTTGACGAGCAATTGCTGGGCGCCAAGGAGACGGTGACGCTGGACGACGTGCGTCAGTTGGTGCTGAACCCGCTGCGGTCGACACTGGAAACATTCGCCGCCCAGCACGATGCGGCCGCGTGCCTGCGTCAGCAGGCGACGATCGAAACCCTCTTGCTTCAGCGCTGCAACGCGATCGGCTTCGGATGCGGGCTGGAATTTTCGCCGCCGGTGGAATTGCAGTTGTCGAGCGAATCGCTGCGCGCGAGCCAGTTGAATGCGCAGGTCGCCCGGGAGCGGGCCGAGGCGCTGGATCATGCGGCGCAGCTGGCGGCCCGACTGCAGCAGGCGGGGCCCGCGCACGGATTGCCGGCCTCGGAGCAGGCGGCCCTGTTGCCGCTGATCATGCAGCAGGCGGCGGTGACGTTGGTCGATGTCTTCGTCGCCGCGGGAGATCGGCTGCTGTGTTTCGATCCGGCGACACTCACGCTTGAATCCGTCACGGTGCCGGCGTCGATCGGGCTGCAGCGCTCGGTGCGGCGGCTGCGGATCGATGACACGCTGCGGACCGCGGTGGGCGGGCAGCGCGGGGTGTGGATCGCCCCGACCAATGATTTTGCCGAAGCCGCCTACACGCAGCCGGCCGCCTTGGCGCGGGGGATGAATTCCATCGCCTGGCAGCCGGCGTCGCGCGAGCTTTACGCCTCCCACGGCGAAGTGGGCCTGATCGCGTGGTCGATCGATCAGCCGAAGGCGCCGCGCATCATCCAGACCCCGCCCGACGCCCGGTGGGTGACGACTCTCGACGAACGGCTCATTTTCGCCAGCGGCGCCGATTTGTACGCCTGCGACGGCCTGCACGCGCGGCTGTGCGAGCGCGGCACGAGTTCGATCGTCAGCATCCTTCCGTTTGAGCATGAAGTGTGGATCGTGCGCGACGACGGCTCGGTGGACACCATTGATCGCGGCACGCTCACGCGCACGGGCGGCCGCCGGTTTTCACGGGCGATTGAGGCGGCGGCCGCGGTCACGAACGCCGGCCTGCGTGCGGCGGTCATCGCGGGGGACGATGGCGAATTAGAGTGCGTCGCGGCCGGCGGACAGGTGCTGGCGCGCTACCCGGCGGCGCTGGGGGCGATCCGCATGCTCACGCTGGCGGCCGGCCGGATTGTGGGCGTGTCGAATGACCGGGCATCGCTCGTGGTGTGGGATGCCTCCAACCCCGCGGCCGAGCCGAAATCGATCAATGTCCTGGCCCGCACCGGCCACCGCATCGCCGACCTCACCGCCGGCCTGTAGCGATCGCGCGCGGGCCGGGAGCGTTTGCCGTCCGCGCGTCAGCGTTTCATGGCCGATTCGATTTCTTTCACCGTCTTCGGCACGTTCGGCGTCAGATTGCGGTTGCCGCTGCGGGTGATCAGCAGATCGTCCTCAATGCGGATGCCGATCTTGCGGTCGGGCAGATAAATGCCCGGCTCGATCGTGATGACCATGCCCGGCTTCAGCGGGTGATCGGGAACGACATCGTGCACCGTGAGCCCCAGGGGATGGCCGATCGAGTGTATGAACGCGTCGCCGAAGCCCGCCTTGGTGATGACGTGGCGGGCGATCTGGTCAAGCTCGAACAAACTCACGCCGGGCTTGGCAGCCTTGATGGCGGCGAGTTCGGCGGCGAGCACCACTTCGTACAGCTCGCGCTGATCGGGCGTAAACGTGCCCGAGACGGGGAAGGTTCGCGTGATGTCGGACGCATACCCGCCGAACGAGGCGGCCGAGTCGATCACCATCAGGTCGCCGGCCTGCAGCGGCTGATCGTTGGCGATGTAGTGCAGCACCGTGCCGTTCAGCCCCGAGCCGACGATCGTGCCGTAGGCGATGTCGCCCCCCATTTGCTTGTAGACGGTTTCCAGCGCCAACTGAAGCTGCCCTTCATTCAGGCCGGGGCGGATGTGCGGGATCATCTGGGCGTAGGCGGCTTCGGTGATGCGGGCGGCCTGCTCGATCAGTTTGATCTCGGCCGGCGATTTGATCGCGCGCTGGTTGTTCAGGAGCGTGGTTTTGTCGTCGATGCGAACGCCCGGCACGCGGGCCGCCACCTGCTGGAAGACGTTCAGGTCGGCGGACGCGGGCGCGGGATAAACCGCAAAG
>JBQCCH010000590.1:0-3749 GCA_051962375.1 Tepidisphaeraceae bacterium | reverse complement strand
GAACTGGCCAAGCCGGGGAGCAAGCTGGATGCGGTCGCCCATTCGCTGAATGCCACGCCCGCGCAAGTCGCCCTCGCCTGGCTGCTGCACAAGTCGCCGGTGATGCTGCCGATCCCCGGCACGTCAAAGGTGAAGCATCTGGACCAAAATACCGCGGCCGCCACGCTGAAGCTCGACGACAAGACGATCCAGGACCTGGATCAGGTCGCGAAAAAACCGGCATGACCGAATCGCCCGCAGGACGGAATCGTCTGCAGCGTGCGTTCAATCAAAGTGGCTCGGATCCGCCTGCTGCCCGGACAGGCTCCCGATGCCTTTGGGCCGGGCCGTCCACGCGCTGCGCTGCCAGTTGTCAGCCGTCGTCTCGGCCGGGAGCAACGGGGGGAGCGTGATCAAAAAATACGCGCTCAGCCCCGCCAGAAAGGGCTCGTAGGCTGCCCGCAGTTCCGCGAATTGGGCGGATGCCGGCGGGGCGGCATTTGCAGAATCCGCCGGCGTCGTGCTCAACGGAATGGAGCGCATCAGGGCGGCGATGCGCTCGTCGCCGCGGTCGGTGGGGGGCGTGGGGCGGATGTTGAAGATCAGCGCGATGTCGACCGCCGCGTGTCGCGCCATCGCGAACGTGAGCTGGGTCTGGTACGTGTCGCCGCCGGCGCGCGTCGACAACAGGATCGCGCAGGCGTCGAGCATCGTCGCCAGCGCCGCCAGCCACGACTGGTTCGCGTGTTGCGATCGATAAAACGCCAGCACCGGAAACGAAATGTGGCTTTCCAGCAGTTCGGCGCACCAGGTTTCCCATTCGCGCAGGGTGGCATCCGCCTGCGGAAGTCGCCCGGCTGTGGCGAGCCGCCGGACGAATTCGCCCCCGGAGGCCGGCGAGCCGGCGCGGGCGTCCAGCAGGGAGATCGTCGCCTCGCGTCGCGAAAACGCCTGATACAGCACCGGCAGGTAGCCGATGATCACCGCCAGAAAGGCGAACCCGAGCCCGCCTTCCAGGACGGTCAGCGCCCGGCCGAGCCGGTTGATGGGGACTGCATCGCCCAGCCCCAGCGTGAAAAACGTGGTGCCGCTGAAATAAAGATAAGGCGCAAGCCCGCTGGACGGCCCCAGCGGGTGGCTGCCGAAGGACATCGGTGTATCGGTGGCCCAATGCAGGACCGCAAAGCCGACGATCAGGCTGCCGATCCACGCCGCGAACAACCCCAGCATCGACAAGGGCCCGAAGATGCCCAGCACCATCTCGCGCCACCGCCCCGGCCGCACCAGCGCGGCCGCCTGCCGCCAGAACCGCCAGCCGCCTCGGTAATACAGCCGCGCGAACCGCACCCGCCGATTGATGCGGCGGGGCAGCAAAATCGTTTCGAACGCTTCGAGCAGCGTCGTCAGGATCAGCAACAGACTCAGAAGCAGGGCGAGCGTATGCACGACGTGCATTGAATCGCGCGGCCGACACGAACGCCAGCAGCGCTCCCGGACGCCTACTCGAGCGCAGCCTTGGCGGCCTTGGCGCTGCGGGCCGCCAGGAAAATGCCCAGTTCATACAACAGGCACAGCGGCACCATCAGCCCGCAGGCGGCCGTGATCGCGTCGGCGGGCATGATCGCGCAGGCGGCCACCGCCATCACGAAGTAGACGATCCGCCGCATTCGCTTCAGGCTCGGCACATCGACCACGCCGATCTTTTCCAGCGCCAGCACCACCAGCGGCAATTGAAAGCTCAGGCCGAACACGATCAGCGTGTTCATCACCAGGTCGATGTAATCCGGCAGCAGAATCTGCGGGGCCACCAGGTTTTCGGGCGCGAACGGGATGACATGCACCTTCCCGTCCATGGCGAACTTCAGCCGCTGCTGGGCCGAGTCAAACCACAGGCTCATGTCCGGCGGGTTCTCGGGGCTCCCGGCGAGGCTCGGCACGTGCAGCAGCGACGGCATCGTCGTCGGTGCGATCACGGTCGTCGCCCCTTCGGGCATCGGAATGCTCAGCGTGAACGCCATGAAAAACTGCAGCGTCAGCGGAAGCACGAAAAAATAAACGAACAGGTCGCCCGCGATCAGCAGCGTGACGCTCAAGGGCACATAGCGCGTGATCGTCTTGCGTTCATTCGGATAAAGCCCCGCCGCCACGAACTGCCACAACTGCCACACGATCCACGGCGACGCCAGCACCGTCGCGGAGATCATGCTGATCTCCAGGTAGACCATAAAGCCGTCCCCGACGTTGTTGATGAAGAGCATCGGGTTGATCTCTTTTTTCAACAGCGTATCGATGAGCGGGCGACAGAAGATGGAGACGACGTCCTTGCCGAACAGCAGGCACAAGGCGGCCGCCACCGCGAACCCGAGGATGCCGAAGATCATCCGCTTGCGCAGCTCTTCCAGGTGGTCGCCCAGCGTCATGCGAAAGGCATCGGGATCTTCGGGAGGTCGGGCCATGGAGCGGCGATTGTAGGGGCAATTGTCGAATTATGAATGAGCCGCGCTCAAATGCGCCGCTCCCGCTACGCCGGGCGATACACCGCCACGCACCCGGGCGCTTCGGTGCATTCGACCGCCAGCAACGTCGCCGGCGGGGCGATGCAGAGCGCGTTGGCGATCGCCAGGCAGACGTTCTCCGTGCTCGGGTTCAATCCGCCGAACAGCGTGTCGTTCAGATGCGTGTTGTTGAGTTGTTGCAGCAGGCTGTTGAGTTGTTGCTCCAGGTCGTGGAAATCCACCACGAAACCGGCCGCATCGAGCGCGGGGGCGCCGACCGTCACGGTGACGCGCCAGTTGTGCCCGTGCATCGGCTCGAGCGTGCCGTCGTGCATGCGGACCTGATGGCTGGCGCAGAATTCCCGGGTGATGCGGACTTCAAAAGGCATGGGCCGAGTGTACGCGGGGAATCAACTCCCCTGAAGTGGGGAGCCCCGGCATGGGGGACCATCGGCCGGGGGTTGGTGTCGCGTGGGGGGAGCCGTAGAATCGGGGCGTGAAGCCGCGTTATCTGCCCGATGTCACTCAGTTCGAAGCCCTGGCCCGCGACGCCGATGTGGTCCCGGTCTATCGGCAACTATTGGCCGACCACCTGACGCCGGTCAGCGCGTTTGAATTGCTCGGGAAGCACGCGAACGCGTTTCTGCTCGAAAGCGTGGTGGGCGGCGAAAAAGTCGGCCGCTACAGCTTCATCGCCACCAGCCCGGCCCTGGTCTTCACGGCCATGCCCGACGGAGCGATGACCGTGCAAGTGCACGGGGGCGATGTCCCCACCGTGCACCGGCTCAGCGAAGCCCAGTCGCCGTTGGACGCCCTGGCCGGCTATCTGCCGAAACGCCGGTATGCGAAAGTCCCGGGCCTGCCGCCGTTCACGGGCGGATTGGTCGGATACGCCGGCTACGATTCGGCCCGGTATTACGAGCGCGAAAAGCTGGCGGCCGCCCCGAATGACGATCGGCACCTGCCGGACATGCTGTTCGGGCTGTACAACGAGCTGGTCATCTTCGATCACGTCGACAAGACGCTGAAGGTGGTCGCGAATGCCGTGCTCGAACCGGGCGCGTCTCCCGCTGACGCTTACGCCGACGCGTGCCGGCGGGTCGATGCGATCGTCCACCTGCTGCAGAAGGCGCCGCCCGCCTCACTCGGGGAAGTGGACCCGACCCAGCCGCTGTCGATGGAGTTTGCGCCCAACCTCACGCGCGACCAGTACGAGGCCGGTGTGCGGAAGGGGATCGAATACATCAAGGCCGGCGATATTTTTCAATTCGTTCC
>JBQCCH010000589.1:0-5637 GCA_051962375.1 Tepidisphaeraceae bacterium | reverse complement strand
GCCGCCGCCGACGCGGTGGTGATCGCGGCAGATCCACACGTGGATCTGTCCCGATTCGCGGGCAAGCGGCTCTACAAGACCAGCACCAAGGCCGCCCTGCATGATGGCGCGGCCGTGCTGAACGACGCGCTGGCGGCGCCCGTGGCAGGCGGCGCGGGGCTTGCGAGCGACGTGGAGCAACTGAAACAAGCGCGCTCATCGACCCGGACGGGCCCTTATAAGCACCTGATGACGGGCGTCTCATACATGCTGCCCCTGGTGACTGCCGGCGGGTTGTTGATCGCGCTGGCGTTTGCGATCGGCGGAATTCATGCGGGGGATGACGCCAATCGCGGATCGCTCGGCTGGCTGCTGATGCAGATCGGGGGCGGCGCGGCGTTCAAGCTGTATGTGCCGGTGCTGGCGGCGTTCATCGCGTATTCGATCGCGGATCGGCCGGGCATTACGGCGGGGTTGGTCGGGGGAATGCTGGCGCAGACGGTCGGGGCGGGATTCCTGGGCGGAATTGCCGCGGGATTTTTTGCCGGCTATGTGACCTCGGGCCTGAACAAGGCGCTGCCCTTGCCGGCGAACCTGTCGGGCCTGAAGCCGGTGCTGATCCTGCCGCTGCTTTCGACGTTGATCGTCGGCCTGGCGATGCTGCTGCTGATCGGCCCGCCGGTAAAGTTCGCGCTGGATCATCTGACGCATTGGCTGAACGGCCTGAACCACGGCAATGCGTTGATTCTCGGGCTGATCCTGGGGGCGATGATGGGCTTTGACATGGGCGGCCCGGTGAACAAGGCAGCCTACACGTTTTCGGTCGGGCTGCTGGCGTCGCAGGTGTACGGACCGATGGCCGCGACGATGGCGGCGGGCATGACGCCGCCGCTGGGGCTGGCGCTGGCGGCGACGCTGTTCAAGAATCGGTTCAACGCCGAGGAGCGTGACGCCGCCAAGGCCGCCGCCGTTCTGGGGATGTCGTTCATTACCGAAGGGGCGATTCCATTCGCCGCCAAAGACCCGTTCCGCGTGATCCCCTGCCTGATGGCGGGCTCGGCGGTCACGGGGGCGTTGTCGCTGGCGCTGGGGTCGAAGCTGGTCGTGCCGCACGGCGGGGTCTTTGTGCTTCTGATTCCGAATGCCGTGCAGCATTTGGGGGCCTACGTGTGTGCGATTTTTGCCGGCACGCTGGTGACGAGTGCTACGCTGTGGCTGGTGAAGCGGCCGCTGAAGGTCGCCGATGCACCGAAGGCCGGGTAAGGCCGGTCGTCGTCGGATATTTGAACTAACACTTTCCGCGGAGGTCGTCATGCGACATTTTCCTAAGGCAGTCGGATTTCTGATCGCCAGTGCGATGATTGCGGTAAGCGCTCACGGCCAAAACCCGCCGGCGAGCGGGCCGGTGGAGTCGGAGAAATTCCCTAAGACGCTCCCGCCGCAACCCAAGCCGGAGCTGGATCCGTTGTTCACGCCCGATCCGCTCGGGATCGTGCTTGACCCGTGGTATGCAGCAAAGCAGGCGTTGGATGAGCAGGCGGGTCTGAAGATCGAGGGCTCGTACACGTTTCACAACCAATACGCCACCCGGACGCTCACGCCGCGCAATGACGAAGTGGGCGGCCGGTTTGATCTGGCGGCGAATTGGACGCTGCTGCACTACGGGCCGGAGAACAAAGACGTCGGCCAGCTGATTGTGTTGATGCGATCGAGCGAAAACATCGGCATGACGCAGGACTATGCCCTCAGCGACGCGGCCGGCTCGATCATGGGCACGAACTCGCTGCATGGCGGCGGTGCGCAGATTCCGGTTTCGCTTAATCTGCTGTATTGGCGGCAGACGTTTTTTGACGGGAAGTTTGCGTTCAACATCGGCAAGATTCACCCGAATGCCTGGATCGACCTGAGCCCCATCGCGAACGACGAAACGCGGCAATTCATGGCCGGTGCGTACACGGGGAATGAATCGAATCCGGGGCAGGGATTGTGGACGCCGGGCGTGGCGTTTGAGCTCAATTTCACCGATCACTGGTACGCCAACGCCGTGGTGGCCAATGCGCTGGGCAAGACGAGCGTGAGCGGGCTGAACACGCTGGACGAGTGGCACTTATACGAAGCGGTGGAAACCGGCTACAAGACCGCGGGCGATCTGCCCGGCAATTACCGGCTCACGCTGTGGCACAACGATACCGGCAACGGCGACGGCTACGGCGCGTCGCTGGGATTCGATCAGGAAATCGGCGACGGCTGGGCGCCGTTCGGCCGAATCGGGCATGGGGAAAAAGATGCGACGGGCATCACGGACTTTGTGTCGTTCGGCATCGCGAATGTGCGACCGTTCGGGCGCCGGGGAGACATGTTCGGCATCGCGGGCACCTACGCGCGGCCCAGCGATCGATCGCTGCGGGAAGAGCAACTCTACGAGACGTTTTACCGGATCAAGCTGACCGACAGCATCGAATTTTCGCCCGATGTGCAGTTCATCATGCACCCGGCATTGCAGCCGGATGTCGACAATCTGTTTGTCCTGGGCGCCAGGCTGAAGATCTCGTTTTGAGGAAGCGGCTGACGAAGCGGCGGCGCTATTTCGGCGGTGCGGGTGCGGGCGGGGGCGATTCGCGCGTTTCAGGGACTTTCAGGATGGTGTTGCAGTGCTGACACTTGACGACCTTGCCGCGCGCGGCCTCCGGCACAAGAAGCACCTTGCGGCAGCGAAGGTTTGGACACATCAAGTGCAGACTCATCGTCACAACTCTCGGGCTGTCGACCGCGGCCCGTGAGACGCGGCCGCTAGTCCTTTATCGGTCGACCGGCGGCAGTGCTTCAATCTTATCGAATGCTGCCGCCAATGCGGAAGGAAGTTACCCCGGCGTGATGGGCGGGGATGTGGCGTACGGCCGATAAAGCGGGTCGCCGACGAGCGTCATTTTCCAGCTCGCCATCGGACAGGTGCGCCAGTAGACCTCCGCCAGCGTGAGCTTGCCCGTCAGCAGCAGCGGAAAAAACTCATCCGGCCGCGGGAAGGCGGTCAGGTACGGTTCCGACACCGGCCCCAGCGTCGCGGCGACGTGGTCTTTCAGCAAATTCGGCACCCACCCTTTTTCCGCGGGATTGTGCATCGACAACAGCTCAAACGAAGCGACGTGATACGCCACCGCGCCCCGGTTGAAGGTGCAGCTGGGGATGTAGTTGCGAAGGCTATACCACCCGCAATACAGCGCGACGTCACTCACCGACTGCGGCGGCAGCACCTGGGCGCGATCGTCGCGGGTGACGCGGATCTTGGTTTTGACTTCGAACCAGCCGGCCGCATCGCGGATGGCTTGGTCAAACCAGCCGTACCCTTCCATCGAATTGTTTTTCGGCGGCGCGATGCCCCGGCTGTCAAACACCGCACCGCCGGTGAGCCCCTGCTGTTCGGCGGCCAGTGAGTCGTCGATGATCGCCTTGGCCAGTTCGCGCGTGGGCGCGTCAATCCGGCTCACCATCAGGGCCTTGGGATTGGGGCCGGGCACCTTGTAGTAAAAGCTGTTGATTTGCCAGCGATACCGCGGGTAATCGCCCACATTGACGAGCGACAATTCGCTGTCGAGCGAGGCGTCAGTCTCGTCGGTATCCAAAAACGCGATCTGTTGCTCGGCCACTTCGTACAGCGCGAAGGCGCCGTTGAACGTTGCCACGCGTCGGCGGACAGTGGACCGAGCGCCGGCGTCGCGCGGGCGCTTGAGCAGATCGGGGAGCTTGGCGGGTTCGGAATCGCTTGATGCGGAGATGCCGGGGAACGCCGATTCCAGGGCAGCCTCGGCGACGGCGGTCATCTTCGTGCGGACATCGCCGAGCTGCTCGAGGATTTTTTGTTGTTCGTTGCGATCGGGAATGTTGTTGATCGCCTGCTGGATTTGGCGGGCGGCGGATTCCACACGGGCGCGGGCGATTCGCGTTCCGGTGCCGGTGATCGGCTGGGGAGTCAGGCCCATCTTTTTGGCGACCGCTTCGGCGGCGTCGGCGATGGCGGGCGTTTTTTGATCGAGCTCGGAAACGAGCTTCCGCAGTTGCCCGAGCTCGGCATGATTGGCGGGGTTGGAGGGATCCCCGCCGACGCGCAGGGGAACGCCGTAGAAAAGCACGATGCACCGCACGCCGGCGCCGGCCTGGGAGGCGAGGTAGGTGCGGATGGGGGCGGCGACCTTGGCGTCGTATTCGGCGACGGGCAGGTCATCGGCCGCGGGCAGCGTCAGCGAGAGGATTCTTTCGGCGGGAACGTGGCGCACCTCGGCATAGTGCCGGGCGAGATCGATCGACGCGGGGACGTTCTGATTGGTGACCAGCAGCAGGTCGGCCGGTTGAAGCCGGGCCTGCGCGACGGCGGCCAACTGCAATACGAATACTGCCCACGCGAGCCGCTTCACGCCGAATCCTTTCGCTTGAACGTCTTTCGCGATCGCCGGCCGGGCCGCTTTAATTCGCGGGCTTTTCCGCCGGCGGAGGAAGCTGGGCCTGCGCCTGCTCGATCATGGCGATCAGCGCCTTGATGTCGCGCGTAGATTCAGGGCTGCCCCACAGGAGCACCCAGTCGACATGCCAGTTGCACCGCTCGAACGAGCAGCGGTCGAGATGATACACGGTTTCGCGCAGCACGAGCGTGCAGGCGGTGAACGTGCACTGGATGAAAGCTTGTCCGCTAATGTAGACGGTTTGATTGACAAACGTCTCGTTCTCGTGTTTGGTCAGCAGCAAGGCGACTCCCGCATGATTTCAAGGACTATCGTTCCAAAGGCCGGCTGCATGGTGGCTTGGCTGATGGTCGGTGTCAACGTGGGATGCGCGGTGAACCTTAAGGGAGATGAAATAACGTCATGAAGAAGAAACTGTTGCTTATCGTCGCCGCCCCGCTGGTGCTGATCGTGGTGGCCGTGCTGGTGTTGTTTTTGAGCCTGAACGGGATCGTGCGGCGGGCGGTGGAGACGAACGCGACGGCGAGCCTGAAGACGCCGACGACGCTGGGATCGGCGATCGTGTCGCCGCTGGGCGGGAGCGTGTCGCTGAGCGACTTGGACATCGCTTCGCCGGACGGGTTCAGTTCGCCGCAGATGTTCACGCTGGGCGGCATTTCCGTGGATGCGCACGTGGGGCAGTTGTTCGGCACGCCGGTGCGGATCACGTCGATCAAAATCGACAAGCCGCACCTGATCGTCGAACAGAACGGCGGAAAGCTGAACGTGCTGGTGCTGAAGGAAAAGACCGCTTCGCCCACAGCGCCCACGCCCGCGACCGGCAACAAGCCGCCGATGAAGCTGGTGATCGACCAACTGGAACTGAACGACACGTCCGTGACGATCATGCCGGGGATTCCGGGCGTGGAGAAGTCGTATGAGGTGACGCTGCCGTCGGTGTCGCTGACGAACATCGGCAATGCGGACGGGAAGGCGTCGGGCGAGGAGATCGGACAGGTGGTGGTGGACGTGGCGACGGCGCTGGCCAGCAAGGCCGCGGATTCGGACAAGCTCCCGCCGCAGATTCGCGACTTGCTGCACTTGAACGTGGGGGATGTCGCCAAGCAATTGACCGACCAGGCGAAGCAGGAACTGCAAAAGCAAAGCGGCAAGCTGGGCGTTGATCTGAACGACCTGATCGGCGGGAAGAAAAAGAAGGCGAAAT
>JBQCCH010000588.1:0-3095 GCA_051962375.1 Tepidisphaeraceae bacterium | reverse complement strand
AACGCTGCCGACAAAAACAATAGGATTAGTGGAGGGGACATCAGGCATTCCTGAGTTTGCTTTCGAGGCCCAAATCCGGGCCGACACTGAGCGAGAAACCTTCCGACCGTGTCACTTTATCGCCCCCGGCGTGAAGCTTCGCGAACCAAGTTTTACTCCCCAGCGTAAAACATTTATCCATCCGCGTAACGCGCTTCTGCGCGGAAATTGCGGTGTTACTATCTTCGTAGGTAGTTCTTGCAATGCATCACGTCGCGGTTTTCTGATCAATCGAGGTGTGCGAATTCAGCCGCCCGACGATGCGTTGATCAAAACAAAGCTACCGGCGCATGTCGTGAAGAAGCGGCCGATCCATCGGCTGAGATAGGTTTTTTCATTCTGCTGGAGGACGTTATGGCAAGCCAAAAGAACAAGGCGTTTACGTTAGTTGAACTGCTGGTGGTGATTGGCATTATTGCATTGCTGATCTCCATCCTGCTCCCGTCGCTGGGTCGAGCCCGCGAAGCGGCAAATCGGATCGCCTGCGCCGCCAACCTGCACGCCATCGGCCAAGGCTTCCTCCTTTACGCGGCCGATAACAAGGGCAATTTTCCGCGGACCGTCTGGTATCAGGACTTGATGTATGGGAGCAATCCGGACACTTGGGGCGGCCTGCGTGGGTTCAGCAACCCGACCGCCGACGATCCCTTCGCCCACGCGACCGACCTCTACTATGACACCCCCGCGGCACCGTGGAATACGGTCCGTCGCCCGGGCGACAATGACATCACCGCGTCACTGTTCCTGCTCGTGCGACAGTACAAGATGTCGCCCAAAGTGTTCGTCTGCCCCTCGCGTGCCGGAACCTACTATCCGGATCGCTTTGACACGCTCGGCGTGCCCGGCGCCTCGCAGGACCCGCAGCATCGGTCGAATTTTTCCAGTCCGTTTAACTTGTCCTACTCTGTCGCCAACATGTTCCCGGTCTACGCCATTCGTAATGCCGGCTTCGCCTGGAAGAGCAGTCTTAATGGGATGTTCGCCCTCGCGGCGGATCTGAACCCCGGTTATCAGTACCCAAACACCAATGTCCATACTGGCACTAGTCCGTATGGCGTCATCGGGCCGATGACGCCCTCTGATCCGAGTTCGATTCAGCGACATGCCAACAGCCGGAACCATAAGCAGGAAGGCCAAAACGTTCTCTATGCCGACGGACACGTCGCGTGGTCCAAGACCGCGTTCTGTGGCTACAACCAGGACAATATTTACACGCTGGCCAGCAACACAATGGACTGGGGCTTGAACGGCAACCAGTGGACCAGCAGCACCGTCGTGCCGTGGGCTTGGTGGAATGGTGCATTCTCCACCGACAGCATGCTGCAACCGCAGGAAGCGGCCAACACCTCCACCAGCTGCGGGTTGGGCATCAACTAATCGGCCTTCAGGGGATCTGACAGTCGGCTAAGCGGGAGAATCGGCCATGAACGTTCGTGAGTTCATCGACAAGCAAAAGCAGCTGCTCATTCCGGCAGCGATCATCGGCATACTGGTCTTCGTGGTCGCGATCTGGCGTAACAGCGGCGACCAACTGCCGGGAATCGTGACCAAAGTCTACTTCAGTGATGACGACGGCAAATCTTACTTTGCCGACGAGGTTGCAAAGGGCTTCAGCTTTGATCATGGCGGGAAGACGGCATATCGAGCCTTCGTCTACCGGTGCGGCTCCGGCAGTCCGTTCGTCGGCCTGCTTGCCCGAGCCGCCGAAAGTGGGGCAGCGGGGAAAGAACTGCCTTACGAGCATGACACGTCGCGCAATCGCACGGATCCGCGATATAAAGATACAACCTCCGGACTGACGCCCATCGAAGTTCGCAAGCCCGGAACGACCGAGTGGGTTCTCTCAACCGGCCCAAAGGCGCAGGAGCTCATCAAGTCGCTCTGCCCCGATGGCAGTCCCGATTCCGTCCAACCGGATTGAGCCATCGGCAGCACCGATGCCGTAGATCGTAAATAAAGGCGGGCACACGCAGCGTGTGCCCGCCTTTCTCATTGCGTTTCACGACCAACGCGTTCGCCAACGGTGTCTCACGGCAAAAGCTGCATCCCACGTGCCGCCTGGCCGATCATCGCCTGGCCGGCCGGCGACGCGGCGGGCACCCATTTGGCCGTCGGATCATCCGGACGTTTCAGTTCTTTCCCGCCATCGTCCAGCTCCTGCCACGCCCGAACGGTGGCCGCACTCTCGAAGCGCGGATCGGTTCTGACGCCATTCACAACCAGGTCGTGAACCTTGTCACGCACCCCCGGCGTATACCGGTAGAGATATGCCGGCTGTCGCGTTTTTCCATTGTCAAAGCTCACCACTTCGCACCCATACCACGTTTTCCCGCCTTCGGTGAACGGCGGGACTGAACCGCGGTCGCCCGGGTGGAACGTCTTGCCGTCATCCGACGTGTACCAGACCCGGCCGTAGGAGATGCCGCCGCCGGAACCCATCGCAGTGATAAACGCCACGGCGCCGCCCACGAGCAGAAGCAATCCGGCGCTGGCCGCTGAGATTCGAGGATGCCTGGCGAGAATTTCACGCATCGACATTGTGCTGCACCCTTCACAAGATCCATTCAGAATCAGGTAGTGGCGGAATCGGACATGTGCGGCCTCAGGGAGCGGCGAGCGGATAAATCGCCGTCCCCTGCCAAGGCGTCACGCATCCATCCACCCCGCCGTGCTTGCCCGCCACATATTCGTCCACTCGAACGGCCACGCCCCGAACGGAGCCATCCACGTAGAGCACATTGTTAATGCCCGCCGTTGCAGGATAGGTCACGCCCTTGTAAGTGAACGTGTAACCCAGCTTTTTGAAGTAATGGATCGGCGCGGACGACCCAAACCAAACGCCCCCTTCTGTCGCCGGCACGGTGTTGAGGCTCAGGATATTCGTCGGCAGCCGAATGCCGCCAGCCGATCCGCCGGAACCCCAATCCTGGTAGAGCGGACCATCAGCAAACAGCGCCACCGACGACGCATGTCGAATCCGTGACACTCGCCAGTTGTGGAGGCTGTACAGATTGACGCCGTAGGCGCTGTTGAAATACACCTTTCCCTTCGGCGCG
>JBQCCH010000587.1:0-5014 GCA_051962375.1 Tepidisphaeraceae bacterium | reverse complement strand
GATTTTCAGCGTCCCGCCGGTGGCGATGGTCGGGCCGTTGTAAGTGGGGCTGCTGACGGTGAGCGTGCCGGCGCCCGACTTGGTCAGCCCGCCGTCCGCGGTCGCGGCCGACACCAGCGTGCCGCCGAGCGTGACGGTGTGGCCGGCGGTGTCGATTTTCGCGCCGCCCGCGCCCACGTTCCACTGCTTCACGACGCTGCCGAACCCAGCATTGTCGGCTCCGACGAACAGCGTGCCGCCGTTCAGGCCGAAGGTGGGCGAATTGAAGATACTGGCGCTGCCGACGATGTTGTTGACGTGCAGTTCGCCGCCGTTGAGCGCGTAGGTGCCGCTGGCGTAGGGCGTGGCGTAGACGATGTTGCCGTTGACGGTGAGCACGCCGCCGGTCTGAGTGATGGCCCCGGTGCCGTAGGTCAGGCTGCCGCTGGCCATCGTCAGGCCGTTTGTGGTGAGCGAGCCGGCGCTGAGGTTGTAATAATTGTTGTTGCCCGCGGTGGCGCCGCTGGTCATGGAGACTGAATTGACGCTGACCGTACCGCCGCTTTGGTTCAGGGTGCCGGTGCGGTCGCCGCCCAGGGTGAGCGAGCCGCCCGAGACGGTGCCGCCCGACAGGTTGGAGGTGCCCGTTCCGCCGAAGCCGGGGAAGTTGCCGGTCGAGCCGGTGCCACCGACGGCAATGTCGCCGGTGACGCTTAACGCGCCGCCGCTCTGCGTGACCGTGCCGCTGGTGCCGCCGTTGGAGACGCGCAGGGTGCTGGCATTGAGGTAGCCGGCGGTCATTTGCAGCGTTCCGCTGTCGATTGATTGCGTGAGCGGGGCGTTCGCGTCGCCGATGACGCCGCCGTCCAGCAGCAGCGTGCCGCCGCCGACGTGGACGGCCGTGCCGAGCAGACCGCTGGTGGCGGTGATGCGCAGGGTGCCGGCATTGATGTTCGTGTCGCCGGTGTAAGTGCTTGTGCCGTTCAGGGTGAGGGTGCCGGCCCCGTTGATCGTCAGCCCGCCGCTGCCGGAGAAGTTGCAGCCGATGATGTTATTGCCCGCCGGGGCGATCGTCACAATGTTGGCCAGGCCGACGCCCTTGGTGAACGCCATCGAGCCCGTACCGCTGCCGAGCGTCCAGGTTTGGGCGCTCAGTGCGTTGACGATGTTGTTGAAGACCTCTGCGCCGGTGCTGTTCTGCGTGATGCCGCCGACGTTCAGGATGGCATCGCTGAAGGTGTAGGCCGCCGCGTCGTTGAACGTCAGGCTGCCGGCCGTGCGATTGGTGATGATGTCGACCGAATAGCGATTTGACGTGCCGAAGATCCAACTGTCGCCCGTCGCGATCGACGACGGCGCGACGCCGCCCGCCCAGTTTGCGCCCAGCGACACGCGGCTATCCGCACCGTTGCCCGTCCAGGTGTACGTATCCGCCGACGCGATATGCGGCAGGGCGGCCATCATCGTGGCCCATGCGGCGATTCGAATAGAGGTCAAACGACGGACAGACGACGCGGGCGATAGGAATAATGTCATACGGCAACTTCTTGGGAACAACGCCGCCGATTCCTTCTGGCGGCTGAAGCAATTCTGTGGGCTCGCCGACCTTCTGCCAAATGTGAAGTAACGCAGCCCGATCCGATTTGTAGACGAGTTTGGGGGATTAGGCAGGGTTTGGCGGTTGGGGATGGTTGTCATCGAGCGTTCATTAATGGATTGCGGATCAAGGAAAATGGACCAGGTCTGATAAGGGGGCCGCTGCTGTACGCCGGTCCTTACTGGTCAATCTCTCCGTTGAGCAGGCAAACCCGTCGCGCGTGTCATTTCACGCATTCAACCCCGCCCGCACGTCATGAAATTGGCCGCCGCGCTGGGGAGAGGTTCGAAGGAAATCCACGGTTTGACGAGTCACCCGTGCCGCATCGTTCGGGTCCACGCCAAAGCGAAGATCGCGGTCAGCAGCAGCCACATGACCGTAAAGACATAATGGACGGCGGTGTAAAACTGATTGCCTCGCCGGATCTGCGGGCTGTAATAAAACCACTGTAACACCAGGCGAAGCAGCCAGAAGATCGTCAAGCCGCCGGTGATCGCACGCGCCAACGGGGTAGGCTCAAGCAGCGGCCGAGCCAACAGCAACGCCAGCAGGCCCAGCATGCCCAAGACCAAGCAGAGATACCACGCATGCACCCAGAAAATCTGCCGATTCAGCAGCGACAAGCGCTCCATCTCCTCGTTCCACGCAAATCGCCGGGGAACATCGAACAGATTCAACGGCACCAACATCAGCATGATGCCGCTGCCGATGCGGACGAGACATTCGAGCCAATCGATGTCGCTCCCGGTGGTCATGCGGGCCTCCGCAGGATGAAGACGGCGACGAACGGCGTAATGCGGAAAGCCCGCTCCACAAACAGGCCGCTGTCGGTGAACGTTGCCTGCCAACTGGCGCGTGAATGAAAGTGAAGGAAGCCGGGCCCGAACGCGATGAAGTTTGTTGGGTCGCGTAAGTGCTCGGCGACCACAATCTGCCCGCCGGGACGGATCACCCGATAAAGTTCGCGGAACAGGGTGGCACGGGCATCGGGGCTTCGCAATTCATGGGCGGCGAGGATCAGAAATGCCGCATCGTGAGATGCGTTCGCTGCAGGCAAACGACGGTAATCGGCGGGCTCGGCCGGCGGTTGGCCGGTGCGGATTGTTCGGGCGCGAAGGATCGAAGGCTCGGTCATTTCCGCGGCATCAAAGATGTCGAGCGGCCGGCCTTTCGATTGCGGAAACAGCGCTGCAAGGCTCGCGGTCGATTCGTCGAAACCGCAATGAATGTTCAACCAATGTGTCGGCTGTTCCGTCAGCACACCCGGCACCCATGTCCATTTGCAGAGGCTTGAAACGTCGTAAATCCAGAACGACACCACGAGCGATGCGATCGCCCAGAACAACCCGATCGCTGTCGCCAGGCACAATGCGACGCGTGCCCAGGGCGGCATTGGGAGCAGGGCGATGCCTACCAGGCCGATCGTCCCAGCGATCGCGGCGAATACGTACATCGGCCAATTGAACCGCACGATCTGCGCGAGCCCCTGGAAAGGCCGTCGGCGGGGCGGAGTGCCGTCAGGGGTCATGATTCGAGCCTCACACTCACGCCGCGCAGCCAGCGATACGGAATGTCGTGAACGTAAAACGCGCTGCACAATGTCGGACGACTCTCAACGAACGGCGGCGCTTCCAGAAAGTTTGCCTGCTCAACCTGGACCGGCACCAGTCGCGGCGACCATCCTTGGCGCTGACCTTTAATCATCACGATGGAATGTGTCGCTTGCTCGTAATCGAAAGTGAACGGCAGCGGCCCGGCGAAGCGGCGGGCGTCGTGGGCCGACGTGAAGACCGATCCGGGCGGCAGTTGCTCATCGGTTGCGCCGAGATCGGCCGTCACCTTCAAGTCGGCGGCTCCACCGCTTGTGCGAATATTGACCGACAAGGCATCGCCCCGGCGGGTCATCTCGGCCGGGCTGTAGCGGTACTGATAGTGGGTCAGCAGATTGCCCATCAGCACCATCAGCCGGCGATTTGCATCACTGCGAAGGATGAACAACCCGCGCCGCGTTCGGCCGGCATGATGGAACGTCGTGAAGATGCGATAGCCGGTGAGAATAAAATCCTGCCCGAGCGCCCGTGGAAAGCCGGCCGGTCGCAAGCGCCGCGTTTGCACCATCGCGATCGCGACGAATCCATAGTCGCCGTACGCATCCACCTGCAGGCCCGGCGGCAGCAGGGGCGCCAGCGACTGGCGCGGCAGTGCGTAGGTCAGCACCAGCGAATGGTCGAAGAACGCATCGACCGGAAACGGGTGCCGACGCAATCGATAAAATGGATCATCGCTGCGGAGTTCCGCCGCCCACCAGGCGACAGCGAGGAACATCAAATTGATCGGCACCAGGCCGAGCGGCGTGAGCAGGTGCGAGCGGGCAAAGATCAATTCCAGCACATTCATGCTCAGCAGCACGCTGGTTTGAAACGCCGCGCACGCCCGCGGATATCGGCCGCTGATGATCCAGCCGGCCAGGAGCAGTTCGCCCGCGCCGATGCATTGCAGCGCGATTTCGCCCCGGTGTCCGCCCAGGCCGGGCATCGATTGGACGATCGTTAGATGTCGCGGCAGGACGTGCAGAAGCTTGAACAGAAGCCCGTTGCAAATCCACACGGCCGCCACGAACAGGCTGAGCCATCGCCCCGGAGTAGATTGGCTTCCCCGCGTCATCGCGTACTCAGCCTACGCGATGCGCGGCCGATTGAAATCTTTCGCTGATGGCAAATGCGTTGAAAGCGGCGCACGTCGCGAAGTTTTTTCCGTCGTTCGCAGCGGCTATGCTGCGGGGCATGAACTATCGACCGCTGGGCAATACGGATGTGAAAGTGTCTGAGATCTCCTTCGGCTGCTGGACGATGGGGGGCCTGAACTGGGTCAACGGCACGCCGAACGGATGGGCAAACGTCGACGAAGAGGAAGTGACGGCCGGCATTAAAGCGGGGTTGGATGCGGGCGTGAATCACTTCGACAACGCCGACGTCTACGGCAACGGCCGCGCCGAACGCATGCTCGCCCGCGCCCTCAAGCGCCTCGGCGTCCGATCCGAATCCGTCGTCATCGCCACCAAGATCGGCCACTTCCCCGGCACGGCCGAGCACGCGTACACGCCGGCGCACATTCGGCATCAGTGCGAGCAGTCGTTGATCAACCTGAAGCGCGACTACATCGACGTTTACTATTTCCACCACGGCGATTTTGGTCCGAACGCCAAGTACCTTCCGGAAGCGGCCGCCACATTGGATGCGCTCGTGAAGGAAGGAAAGGTGCGCGTCAAAGGGCAAAGCGCCTATTCCGCAGACGATTTCGAGCGGGCCGTGCCGGTGGTAAAGCCGGCGGTGCTGCAATCGTGGGCGCACGCGTTGGATGATCAATTCATTCGCCCCGGCTCGCGAGTCAGCCAGTTGATGGAGAAGCACCAGATGACGTTCGTGGCGTTCAGCCCGC
>JBQCCH010000586.1:0-4674 GCA_051962375.1 Tepidisphaeraceae bacterium | reverse complement strand
CCGCTCTCCGCGCATTCTTCGTGAACGGCCAGGAAGCGCTCAACGACCCCGAGCCGGAACCCCACTCGGCGCTTGCCATCCGGAAAAATGAACCGCCGAGCCGCCAACCCGCGGCGGCGCCATCGCTGGATCGTCTTGCTCGTGACATTGAAGCGGGCCACCAGGTCATCGATCATCAAGACCGGTTCCGCACGATCGGTCGTCTTCTGCGCCAGTGTTTCTGACACGCGCTCAATCAGCAGGCCAAGATCGTGTTGGAGCGCAAGGCCGGTCAACAATTCGCGGCCGCCGGACTTGGCTTGAAAGCCCGTGATCCGGAAAACGACAAATTTGACGGCATAGGCGTTGTCGGGCGTGATTTCGAGGAGAAACTCCTCGGCGGCCGTCAGCTGCCGCTCCCGGACCGCGTTCGGCGCGAACGCCATCTGCCGGGCCAGCGACTCGATGATGTCCAGCTTGTACCTCGCCACGATGCGATTATCTGCCGCACTCAAGTCATCGGTCAAGAACCAATTGGAAGGTTAATTGCAATTCATCGCACGCACGGACGGCAAGTCGTCGTTTTTGAGGTCCGAGAACAACGCCCAATGAAAAAAGGTGGATCGGCTGGGTCAGCCAATCCACCTTTTAAGTTGATGATCCGCAACGTTTAGACCGCGGCTTATTCAGCCTTGGGCGCTTCGGCGGCTTCCGCTTTGTCGCCCTTCTTCAGGACTTTGGCGGCGAACTGCTGCTTCTTCTCAGCGCGCTTCTTCCGCAGGCCGGCCGCGCGGCGGATGGTGCCGGTCGGCGCCTTGTCTTCGTTGATCAGCTCAAGCTGCACGATGTCACCAGCGTCGCCGATGCGCCACGTGCCGAGCTTCACGATCCGGGTGTAGCCGCCCGAGCGACCCACGTACCGCGGAGCAACTTCGTCAAACAGCTTCTGAACGACGGTCCGGGCTTGGCCCTTCTCGTTCAGGATGAAATCCTGATTTTCATCGACGATGCGACGATTGTTCAGCTTGGCGATGACGCGGCGACGCGCATTCAGCGTGTTCGTCCGGGCCAGGGTGATGAGCTTCTCGGCGAAGCCCTTCACTTCCTTCGCTTTCGGAAGCGTGGTCTTGATCTTCCCGTGTTCAAACAGGGACTGGACCATGTTCCGGCGAAGCGCGATGCGGTGTTCGGTATCGCGGCTCAGTTGGCGACCGCGGATCAAATGGCTGCTCATGGCTACTCCAATTCAGTGCTGAATGCCGAATGATGAACTTTGTAGTGCCCGCATGGGTCGCGGACCGCTGCAACATTCAGCATTCCCAATCAGCCTTAAGTTAGGCCTGCTCGGCCTCAGTCGTTTCGGTTTCGTCAATCTCGTCTTCGTCTTCGTCGTCGCCGAGATCCAGGTCATCACTGCTGAACGAGGGCATCTGGCCGGCGGCCAACGCTTCCAAGTCCATGCCCAGGCTCAAGCCCAGATCCGCCAAGCGCCGCTTGACTTCACGCAGGCTCGTCTTGCCGAAGCTGCGGACCTTCAGCAGATCGCCGTCGGTCTTTTGCACCAGGTCGCGAACGGTCTGAATCTTGGCCGATTCCAGGCAGTTGTTCGCCCGCACCGACAGGTCCAGTTCCTGAACCGTCATGTTCAGCTTCTGCTCCAGATCGGGATCGATCGTCGGCTTGGCCGTTTCACGCAGCGATTCCATCGCGTCTTCGCTGACGACATCGCTGCCGAGCTCAAAGTACTGCACGAACGGATTCAGGTGCTTACGCAGGATCTTGGCGGCTTCGACAAGCGCCATTTCCGGCGTGATCGTGCCATTGGTCCAGATTTCCAGGATGAGCCGATCGTAATCGGTCTTCTGCCCGACGCGGGCGTCTTCGGTCGAATACCGGACGCGGGTCACGGGAGAGAAAATGCTGTCGACGGCGATAGCGCCAAGGTCCTGCGGGCCATCCGCTTCGACGCTGTTTTCCTGGCTGGTGCGGTAACCGCGACCCTTGCCGATCGTCAGCTCCATGTCGAAGTTGACGTCTTCCGTCAGCGTAGCCAGGACATGGTCCTTGCCGATGACCGTGACGGCGTTGTCGCCTTCGATGTTCGCGCCGGTGATCGTGCCGGCCTTGTTGACGTTGATCTTGAGCGTCCGCGGCTCATCGCTCTCGGACTTCACGACCAGGCCCTTGATGTTCAGGATGATGTCGCACACGTCTTCCACGACGCCCTTGAGGCTGCTGAATTCGTGGTCCGCGCCCTTGATGCGGATGTGGGTGACGGCCGCGCCTTCGAGCGAGCTCAACAGGATGCGCCGCAAGCTGTTGCCGACGGTCGTCCCGAAACCGCGCTCGAACGGTTCCACGGTGAATTTGCCGTAGGTATCGGTCGAAATCGAATTATCGCGAACCACCCGGTTGGGCAGTTCCAAACCGCGCCATCGAATACGCATGATCAGTTCTCCGAAAATTCTGTCCCGAATTGCCGACAGTTCCCGTTCGCACCATCGCGAACCATCTGTACGTCAGCCTCGCCGAGACAAAAAAATAATAGCAGGCAGTGTTAAATGAATCGCTCCGAAAGAAAGAGTCTTAGCCTTCCCTCGCAGCGATCCTCATTGCTTAAACGCGACGCTTTTTCGGCGGTCGGCAGCCGTTGTGCGGCAGCGGCGTCACGTCTTCGATCCCCAGGATGCGCAGGCCCGCGTGCTGCAGGTTGATGATCGCCTGTTCGCGACCGGCGCCGGGGCCTTTGACTTTGACTTCCACTTCCTGCAGGCCCGACTTCTTCGCTTCCTGAGCGGCCTTGTCGGCGGCGCGGCCGGCGGCGAACGGGGTGCTCTTGCGGGCGCCCTTGAAGTTCACCGTGCCTGCCGACGCCCAGGAAAGCGTCTCGCCATTGGTATCCGTGATGGTGACGATCGTGTTGTTGAACGTCGCCTTGATGTGAACGATGCCGCGGGACACGCCCTTGCGGTACTTCTTCGTTGCGGGCTTGCCGCCCTTTGCGTCTGCCATTTCTCTTCCTTGCGGATCGTGGGACGATTGTCCTACCCGCTTGATTTCCAATCAAAACGCCGCACAAACGGCGGCGATCAACCCCAGCAACCGCTTCGCGATTACTTGCCGAGTTCCTTCACGCCCTTCTTGCCGGCCACCGTCTTGCGCGGACCTTTGCGGGTGCGGGCGTTCGAGCGGGTGCGCTGTCCATTCACCGGAAGACCCCGGCGATGGCGGCTGCCGCGGTAGCTCTGCGTCTCACGCAGGCGACCAATGTTCTGCTGGATCTGCCGCCGAAGCGCACCTTCGACGAGGTGGCTGCGATCCATGATCGTGATGATCTTGGCGAGCTCTTCCTCGGTCACGTCTTTGGCGCGACGCTCCGGATCGATGCCTGCTTCTTTCAAGATGTCCATCGCGTTCGACGGGCCGATGCCGTAGATATAGCGCAGGCTGATCTTGATCTTCTTGTCATTCGGAATGTCGATACCGGAAATACGCGGCATGGGGATCCTTTATGTTGCCTCTCCCGGCCACCGCCCGTTCAACCTGCCAACTAAATGGCGGGCGACCCGCTGGCGGCGGCGAGCAACGCTCTTAACCTTGCTTCTGCTTATGTTTAGGATTCGTGCAGATCACTCGAACGACGTTTTTCCGCCGCACGATCTTGCAGTTTTCACAAATCCGACGAACGCTCGAACGCACTTTCATGACTTCACCTTCGAAGAATAGCGAATCGGCAACTATAGCAACTGACTCGGAATTCGCAAGCGATCCGCACTTGACAGTGCAATGTCCCGTGGTCGACCTCTATAAAGGCCCGAAAACGTTCGGATTTTCAAGGGTCGATGCCGCCGGGCGTGGACGCGTCTAGAAAAGCCGTTAGAGTCTTGGCCATGATTCTGGCGGGCATTGATGAGGCGGGATATGGGCCCATCCTTGGGCCGCTCGCCAGTGCCAGTTGCGCGTTTAAGACCCCCGATACCGATGACGCCTCCATGCCCTGCCTGTGGAAGCGCCTCAGCCGCAGTGTCGCCCGCAAGCGTTTGAAGGATGGCCGCCGCCTGCACGTCAATGACAGCAAGCAGGTGTATTCCCCCGGACTGGGACTGAAGGAACTCGAACGATCGGTCCTATGCTTCGCGGAGCAAGCCGCCGGACGAGCCGCGGGCCTAACCGCCCTGCTGGCCAGCGTGGATCCGGACATTGCCGGTCTCCTGGAGCAGTACCACTGGTATCAATCCCACCCGGACGAGGTTTTCCCCCTCAGCGTCGAGCCGGTTTCGCAGCGGATCGCCTACAACGCCTACCACGCAGCCTGCAATAAAGCGGAAACCTTTTGCGTCCATTACCGCGTCCACCTGCTGCTGGAACGCGAATTCAATGCGATGGTCGACAAAACCCGGAACAAGGCCAGTGCCCTGTTCTCGCTGGTCGCTCGGCACATCGACGTGCTCCTGCGGACCTACGCCAACCAGAATCTCACAATCGTCTGCGACCGCCAAGGCGGACGCGCCTATTACGGCCAAAACCTGCGGATGATGTTCGAGGACTGGTCCCTGCAGATTGCGAGCGAATCGGACGCCCGCAGTGAATACCTGCTCACCCAAGGCGCCCGATCCGCCCGAATCATCTTCGCCGAAAAAGCAGAGGCCATCAGCCTGCCCGTCGCCGCTGCGTCCATGCTGGCAAAATACTCCC
>JBQCCH010000585.1:0-2933 GCA_051962375.1 Tepidisphaeraceae bacterium | reverse complement strand
GTACGACAGCTGCGGCTGCCAGGTTTCCGCCGGCGCGCCGGGCAGGCGATCCCACCCGGGCCCGCCGAACGCGGCAGCCATCTTCGGCGGTGGGGCGGCCAGGCATGCGGTCACGCCGATGCCCGCGTCGTGCAGCCTCTCCAGAACCCGCTCGAAATTAACGTCGGGCGATTGATCGGCCGTGCCGGCATCGTTCCAGATGGAAAGCTTCGCCCGAGCGGCGCCGATCCCCGGCAACAGTGCGGCCACCTGGGGCCAGCCTTTGAACGGAAGATCGGTCGCGACGATGCCGAACCGCGGGTCGGGCGTGATTTGCTGAACGTCGTCGGCCAACTGGATCAGGTCGATTGACTGGCTGCCGACCGAAATGCCGCGGCTGGTGAGTTCGAGCGTGGCCCGGAACCAGCCGGCTGGCAACTCCGGCAACACCAGCGTGGCCAGCTTCGGGGCGGATTTATCGCTTGAATCGGCCTGCGTGTAGTCGAGCGCGCCGGTCCGCTGAAACACGGGCCGCCCGTCGGCGTCGCTGAGCGTGAGCCGGCCGACCAGGTCATCGGTGATGCGGTCGCTCACGCTGACGTGGATCGACACCGGATCGCGCCGATGAAAGACGTTCCCCTTGGCGTCGCAGGAAAGCCGAATCCGCGGCACCTGGGCGACGGCCACGTCATCAAACCAGGCATGGCCGGTGATGTCTTGCTCAAAGAGCCCCTGCTGATCGGCCGGCGGGTTTCGCCAGATGGATTGCTGCAGCAGCCCCAGATCGATCACCAGCCAGGCGGATTTGTCGGGGGCGGTAAGTTCCACCGTCAGCGGCGCCCATTCCTGATGGGCACTGACAAACGGCTGGGAGTGCGTCAGCGATGCCTTGATGGGATGGCCGTCCAGATCGGTGCAGAACGCGCTGAGGCGGGCGCGGGCGTGAGGCAGGGCGTCCGTCTTCACCATGGTGGTGACGCGATAGGTGGCGTTGGGGTAGACGCGGATTTTGTGGGCTGGGTAGCGGTAGACGAGGCTGCCGCCGTTGAGATCGAAGCGGAAGGAATACGTGCCGCTGAAGGCTTCGTCTTTCGCGAGCCGGCCGTTCACGTAATGGGGCAGGCCGGGGCCTTCGACTTTGACCCAGTCCATGGGGACGTCTTCAACATTCCCTTCGGCGCGTTCTTCAAAATTGAACTGCCGCAGGACGCGCATGGACTCCGCCGGCTGCCCGAGGGCGGCGGCGGCGAATCCGAGCGTGAAGATTCCGACGAGCCAGGCGCGCATGGTCCGATAATGCTTATCGGCCGGATGCGGGTCGGTTCATGAGTCGCTGGCGGCGAATCGCGGTCTTAAACCGGGCAGCCCAGTTGCTGCGCCTCGGCCTCGGCTTCGGCAAGCTGGTCCTGGGTCTGCTTCACCAGGTGGGGCGGCGCCTTGGCGAGGTAGCCCTGGTTGGTGAGCCGGCCCTTCAGCGCGGCGATTTGCTTGGTCAGCTCTTCGCACCGCTTGGTTTTGCGGATTTTTTCGGCTTCAGGGTCGACCAGACCCTCGACATACACCTCGCACCCGCCCGCCTGGGCTTTGGCGCAGTTTGCCGGCTCGGTCACTTCATCGCCGACGGCGGTGAGCGTGCAGGTGGCGAGGGTTTCGATCGACGCCTTCAGCGACAGGATGCGGTGTGCCGCCTCCGGGCTGCTGCGGATGGAGACCGCGACCGACTTCTTGGCGTCAACCTTGTAATCGCTGCGCAGATTCCGGATGGCGACGACGATCGCCTGGATGTTTCCAAAAATATGCTCGGCCGCTTCGGCGAAGTCGCCGCGGCGGGGCCACTGCGCCTTGATGATCCGCGGGGCGGCGGGGCAGGCGATGCGTCCCAGGACGCCGCGCTCCGGGTAGACCTCGTTGAGATTCCACCAGATTTTTTCGGTGACGAACGGAATCATGGGGTGCATCCCCCCCAGCGACGCATCCAACACCCCCGCCAGCACGCGCGGGGTGCTGGCGGCCCGGGTGGGATCTTTCATCTGCGGCTTGGCGGCTTCGACGTACCAGTCGCAGAAATCGCCCCAGAAGAAGTCGTAGCACGCCTTGGCGTATTGATCGAAGCGGTAGCCTTCCAGGGCTGCGTTGACCTCGTCGATCGTGCGATTGAGGCGCGAAAGAATCCACAGATCGGTCAGGGTGAGCACCTTCGCGGTCTGGTGGGCGCTGGGCGTTTCTTCCGCAACTTGCCGACTCGCCGACTCGCCGATCTGCATCAGCACGAACCGGGCGGCGTTCCAGACCTTGTTCGCGAAGTTTCGGCCGAGGTCGAATTTCGGCGAGGTGTTGCGGCCGGTGGCGGCGTCGCGCTCGACGGGCATGCGCACGTCCTGCGTTTGCGTGCACATGCTGGTGAGCGTGAAGCGCAAGGCGTCGGTGCCGTGGGTGTGGATGATGTCGAGCGGATCGACGCCGTTGCCGAGCGTCTTGCTCATCTTCCGGCCGTCGCCGTCCTGGATCATCGCGTGAATGAAAACGTCCTTGAACGGCACTTGGCCGAGGAAGAATTCGTTGAACATCACCATGCGGGAAACCCACAGCGTGATGATCTCGCGCGCGGTGGTGAGAACGGCGGTGGGGTTCCACTTGGCGAGCGCCGGAATGCTCCGGTCACGAGCCGCGACCGTCAGGGAGCGATCGGTTGCGACTGAAGTTTCCGAGGCCGTCGAGTCCGCCGGGCGCTCCCTCACGGTCGCGGCTCGTTGCGATTCGTTGCCGGGCCACCCGAGTGTGCTCATGGGCCACAGGCCGCTGGAGAACCAGGAGTCGAGGACGTCGGGGTCTTGCGTGAAGCCCAGTTGCTCGAGCAATTGGATCGCGGGTTGGTCGTCTGCTTCGCGGACGCAGATGAAGCTCGTCGACAGATCGCGCGGGGCGGCTTCGGACTTGCGATCGGCATGTTGCAT
>JBQCCH010000584.1:0-2588 GCA_051962375.1 Tepidisphaeraceae bacterium | reverse complement strand
CTCGTCGCATTTGGATTGGCAAAAGGTGCAGACCAATTTGCATCCCCTTGGGGTACCTGGGTCATTGGCGGCTTCCATGTGGTGTTGGTCTTGGGCTTCGTCGTGGCTATCGTGTGGCAAACCGCTCGGCACCGGAAGCTCCCGGCCACTGAGCGGGTTGCGTTATCTCGCAAAAGGGAGGTTTTATGAAAACCGCAGTAACGGTCACGCTGATTATTGCCGGTACGTTCGTGATCGCGCTGCCACCCCTTGCGGAGGCGTGGCGAGTGGCTTGGGAAACTCAGGCGCTGACTCATGGCGCGAACCTCGCGCCGTGGGATGGAAAGATGGACGGATTTTATGAATTCGGCTGCTTCGCCGGGGGCGCGGCCATGATCGTGGTTGGCGTTTGGGGCACCGGCGTGTTCTCGGCACTTGCCGGGCTGCCTCGCCCGGCAGTTGCGGCCTAGCTGCCCTCTGCAGTGGAGCGGCCCCGGCGGCGGGGTTGCTCCAGCTGTGCGGCCATGGTGATTTTTCGGTCGGCCCCGAACCCTGAATGGTGTTGCGTTAGCCCACGGAGGCAAGGTGTCAGTACTTCGAGCTTCTGGTTCTGAATTCGACGTCGACAGGGTCCTCGAAGATAGTACGTGGAAACCTGCCGCGGTGTTCCGGCGTGGCGAATCGCGCACGCCGTCCGGCCTAAAACGGGCTGTCTCGGGCTTCAACTTGTCCATCAGCGACGCCGGCTTCGATAAGTTCGCTGAACAGCAAATTGACGCGATCAGTTTTTTGTCTCGGCACACGGATGAGATTGCGCGACTCATCACCTTTGCGGGCGTCGATGGCGCAGTGCTCGATTTCGGCGTGGCATGGCGTGACGTCGCTGCCCAGTCCGATACGTTTTCGGCGGATTTAGTTCGTTTGGCTGGCGCTTGTGGGCTTTCGCTCGAGTTGTCACACTATCACGTATCCCAGCCGGCCGCCGGCTAACCAGCTGCCGCAAATGACCCGCCCCGGCTGCGGGGTCGCTTCGGTCGGGCGGCCAGTGAAGTGCAGCGGCCGGCCCCGGCCACGGAAGGCGTTTGCGTTCGCCCGCATAGGAACCCGCATGACGACGGACGGTGCAAGCAGAGGCATGCGCATCGCGACAAGCCGTCCGGTTGTCGTCGTGCTTTATTTGCTGGTCCTGTTCCTGTGGGCCGCCGTGTTCTTTTATCTCGTCCCGACGGCAACTGGCGGCTGGTTCGGCCCGACGATTTCGGTCATCTTTGGTATCGTGAGTGTGGCACCGATGGCGTACGTTGGTGTAGTTTCAGCCTGGCGTGTCGTGACCGGCAAGCCACTGGTCGACGAAGAGCCGGCAGTCTGTGCAAACTGCGGTCAGGTCATCAACGGGGCCAACCCGCCAGCCCCATAACCACCCGGTGCAATGGATGGGCCACGTCGGCGGGATCGCTCCGGCCATGCGGCCAGATAGCTTACCGCCCCGCGCCGGCCACGGGACGATAGTGAGTTATGTGCCCCTGATAACCCACCTATGGGAAACACCTACTGCAACTTCACGACATACGGGCCGACCCGCGAAGCAGTCATCGGCGTCCTCAATGCGAACCGGCGTGTTGCTTTTGTTGCCCCCGATCTGAACAGCCACGTCGTCGTTTTCGAGCGGTCGTCCGACCGCTTGAGCGAGCAGGACATGCAGACGGTCGGCAGCACTTTGTCAAGGGATTTGTCCTGTGCAGTGCTTGGCGCTGCGGTATATGACGACGATGAGATGTGGTTATGTCTCTTTGAACGGGGTGAATGCGTCACGGAATATTACTCCAAGAGCCAGCAGGCGAGTGCCAGACGATTGTGTCGGGCCTTCGGCCGTTCGTTGCGGACGCCAGCCGTCTGGCTTGCGTTACGAGTGCCGTTCGTGCTGTATGAGTCGTTTCGGCATGCCGTGTTGGCGTGGCTTTTGGGCGTTCCACAGTGGAGCGTCGCGACGGGCTATCGCTACCTCAGCAAGGAGGAGTATCCTCCCGGGCTGAGCAGTGAACGCTTGACCGAAACGGGACGCGGCACATAACCATCCGCCGCAATGGACCTGCCACGTCGGCGGGGTTGGTAGAATTGCCTTGATGTCGCTCGCTCAATTGCATGTCGGAGGGCTCGTCGCGGTCGGTGTCGATCCGAGCGGGCGTTACCTGCTGACCGTATCCCATTCGGGACGCGGCGTTTTCGAGACTCAAACGTGGCAGCGTGTGGCGCGGGATTACGAATTAGCTTATCCGGCCGACGGACAAGCAGTCGGAATCGGCCCACTGGCGGGCCAGTGTTTGTCGGTTAGAGAGATCAACCACAACACCGGGACATTAAATGACGCGGTCTTCGGCCGCTTTACCGTGTCGTATGAAGATGGTGTGGTGAGGGTGAATCGATCGGCACCTTAACCCGGCTGGAGACGCCCGTCCGGAAGATGGGCATCGCTAGTGAATCGACCCCGGCGTGACGGGCTTCGGCTGGGTCACGCCGTCGGTGCGTTGGGAGCGGGGGCTACTCCTTGGGGGGCGGTTGGAGTACAACGTCGCGCCTATGCCGACGCTTAAAGTGTTGTCGAAGTCGCC
>JBQCCH010000583.1:0-5081 GCA_051962375.1 Tepidisphaeraceae bacterium | reverse complement strand
ATGATCAGGTCTTCAATCACGCGCCCGCCCACCAGCGTTGCCCGGCAGACCGCGGTGTATTTGCGCTTCGGGCACCCTTTTTCGACCAGGTAGGCGCGCCATTCGTCCGGTAAGACCTTGGCCAATCGATTGCGCGGCGGGTTTTTGGAATGCATCGGCGGAAACCTCGTGCCGCCATCCTGCACTGATCGGCGACGACGTCCAGCCCGGTCGCGCCGATTCTTCCGGCGGCGCCGGGCACGCGTGGGTTGCCGACTATTGCGACTATTCCGTCCCTGCCAGTTAACCGGCCCGTGAAATTGGCCGACGTTGTATGCAGCGACATGCCCGGTCGGCGTGCCGCGTGGACAGCAGGAGCCAAGCCCATGAGCCGTTTCCGTCAGCCGACATCCCCCGTTCGCTCGACCCGTATCTACGCCGCCGTCGCGCCGTTGATGGACGAGTTGGAATCGCGCTGCCACCTGTCGGGCACGCCCGTGAGCAGCATGGCAGCGCCGCCCACCGCCTACGCCCCCCACATGGCCGCCGCCAAGTTGAGAGTCAGCGGCGCAGCGGCAGGCCTGACCGCTTCGCTGGCCAACGTTCCGGCGACCGGCGCCGAAGGCTCGCCGATCAGCATCAATTCGATCGTCAGCGATTCCGATCCCTCGGCCACCCTCACCTACGGCTGGACGGTCTATCGCAACGGCCAGCATGTGATCCTGCCCGACGGGACGAACATCTCCGGCTCGTCACTGCAGTTCACGCCCTCCGACAACGGCAGCTACGTGGCGCGCTTGACCGTGCTGGATAGCCATGGCGCGAGCGTCACGGTGAACAGCACGCCGATCGCCGTGGCAAACGTCGCGCCGACGGTGAGCATCACGGGCACGCCGGCCAATCCGGTCAGTGAAGGCACGGCGCTGTCGTTCACCGTCGCCGCCACCGACCCGGGGGCCGATGACACCCTGAGCTATCTCTGGACCGTCACCAAGGACGGCCAATCGTATCCGCTCCCGAACGGGGCGATCACCAATGGCACGACGTTCGGCTTCACGCCCGGCGACAACGGCACGTTCCTGGTCACTTGCCAGGTCACCGACAAAGACGGCGCGATGACGGTCGCCACCAGCGGCGCGTTCGCCGTTACGAATGTGGCCCCCACCGTCACGCTCAGCGGCCAACCGAGCGGCGCGATCAACGAGGGAGACCCGGTCTCCCTCACCGCCCAGGTCACCGATCCCGGGACCGACGACACATTCACCTACACCTGGAGCGTCACCAAGGACGGCAACCCCTACGACCTCGGCTCGACCCCGGCCAACGGATCGACTTTCACGTTCGCCCCGAACGACAACGGGACCTACATCGTCACCCTGAACATGGCTGACGATGACGGCGGCGCGGCGACGGCGAGCACCTCAAGCATCGTGGTCAACAACGTCGCCCCCGTCGCCCAGATCACCGGCCCGCTGTCGGGGCAGGAAGGCTCGCCGCTGAGCTTCAGCGCGGTGGTCACGGATCCGGGTGCGGCCGATACGTTTACTTACGCCTGGAGCGTGACCAAGGACGGCAACCCCTTCACGCTGCCCAGCGATGTGGATGCCGCCAGCCGCAATTTCAGCTTCACGCCGCCCGACAACGGCAGCTACGATATTTCGCTCGATGTCACCGACAAAGACGGCGCATCGGCCGCGACCGTCACGCGCACGGTCAACGTGTTGAACGCCGCCCCTTGGGTGTCGATCATCGGCGCGCCGCAAGCCAGCGATGAGGGCACGCAGATCAACCTGTCGGCCAGCGCGCTCGACCCGGGCGTCAACGATACGCTTACCTATGCCTGGAGCGTCACCAAGAACGGCAATCCGTACACGTTGCCGGGCGGGACCGTCGTTGACGGATCGACCTTCTCTTTCACGCCGGATGATGAGGGCACCTTTGTGGCCAGCGTCACCGTCACGGACAACGACGGCGGCCAAACCACCGTCACCGCCCAGATCGCGGCCCTGAACGTCGCGCCGACGCTTACCATCACCGGCGAACCCGGCAGCGCCATCTCCGAGGGCGATTCCGTCCATCTTTACACCCAGCTCACCGATCCCGGCGTCAACGATTCGGACTGGTACTATTGGACGATCACCAAGGACGGCCAACCCTGGTCGCCCGACGTGAATACCGTGACGAACGGCAACGAACTGGTCTTCACCCCGACCGACAACGGCACTTATGTGGCCACCGCTCACGTCACCGACAACGGCGGCGGCAGCGATTCGGTGGATTCACTGCCGATCGTCGTCAACAACGTCGCCCCGACGGCCGGCATCGCCGGCGCACCGAGCGGAGCCGTCAACGAAAATGCGCCGCTGACTTTCACCAGCAACAGCACCGATCCCGGCTCGGCCGACACCTTCACCTACGCGTGGAGCGTCACCAATGACGGCGATCCGTACGCTCTGCCGGACACGGTCGATACCACCGGCGCGGCCTTCACATTCACCCCCGGCCATAGCGGCAGCTACGTCGTTTCGATGACGATCACGGACAAAGACGGCGCGTCGGATTCAACATCGACCGCGGCCATCACCGTCGACAATGTGGCCCCCACCGGCACGATCAACGGCCCGACCGCCGCGAATGAGGGCGACGCCCTCACCCTCACCGCCGAGCCTGTGGACGGTGCGGACAACACGCTCACCTACGCCTGGAGCGTCGAAAAAGACGGCAATCCCTTCACGCTGCCCGGCGACGCGGTGACGGATCAACAGGCCTTCGATTTCACGCCGCCCGACCAGGGCTCTTACGTCTTCACCTGCACGGTGACCGACGACCAGGGCGCTTCGAACGATCTGACTCAAACGGTGACCGTGGCGAATGTGGCGCCGACCGTCGCGCTGCAGGCCATGCCCACGCTGGCCAAGGAAGGCGTTGCCGTCACCCTCGGCTCCGACGTCACCGATCCCGGCGTGAACGACACGCTGGTCTACGGCTGGACGATCAAGAAAGACGGCGTCGCCTACCCGTTGCCCAACGGCACGGTGGACGATCAGCCGACCTTCACGTTCACGCCCACCGACAACGGCACGTACACGGCTACGCTCACCGTGCTTGACGGTGACGGCGGATCGACGACCGTGCACGGAGCTTCGTTCGTCGTCGGCAATGTCGCACCGTCCGCAAGCATCGACGTTCCGGGCAGCACGCCGGTGGAGAACCAGCCGGTCACGCTGACGAGCACCGTCACTGACGCCTCGCCCGATGACCAGGCCGCCGGTTTCACGTACGAATGGATCGCACAACGCGACGGCGAAGTCACCGACACCGGCTTCGACGACAGCTTCACCTTTACGCCTACCGTTCACGGCGTGTACACGATCACGCTGGTGGCCACCGACAAAGACGGCGGCGTCTCGTCCACGAGCACGGATCTGGAAGTCGGCAATGTCGCACCGAGCAATGCCGCCATCACCGGCCTGCCGAGCGCGATGACCGAAGCCGATTCGGCCACGCTCACCGCGTCGGCCGGCGATGCGCCGGACGATTCGCTCACCTACCAATGGACGGTCACGCGCAACGGCAACGCGTTCGCCCAGGCGAGCGGCGACAGCTTCAACTTCAGTCCCCACGTCCGCGGCGATTTCGGCATCACGCTGACCGCCACCGACTCAGCCGGGGCTTCGACGAGCACCACCCAATCGATCAGCGTTGCCAACGTCGCGCCGAGCGTGTCCCTGACGCAACCGAAGTACACGGTCCTGCTCGGCGAAAACGCGCCGTTCAAAGTTTCGCTGGGCGACGTTCCCAAAAACCAGTCGCTCGCGATGACGATCGATTTCGGCGACGGAACCGTCAAGCAGGAAACGTTCACCGGCAACCAGGTGAATCTGGGCCTGAACCACACCTACGCCGACGCCGGGAATTACAGCGTCTCGGTCAGTGTCAGCGACGGGGTGAGCGTGTCGAGCGTGACGAAGTCCGTCACTGTTTCCCGTGCGGCCGTGCGGATCGATCCCCTGGATTCGACCAAGACGGCGTTGGTGGTGGTCGGCAGCGATTCGGCCGACGACATCAACGTCTACACGGCCGGCGCGCGGCGGTACGGCGTGATTTATGACGGCCAGATCCTCGGCAGCAGCTACTACCCGACCGGCCGCGTGGTCATCAGCGGCGGCGCGGGCGCGGACGACATTCAGGTGAACGCGACACTGCCCGCCCTGATCTTCGCCGGCGATAGCGGCAGCACGTTGAAGGGGGGCAATGGCAATGACATCCTCGTCGGCGGCAGCGGCGCCGATTACATCGACGGCCGCGGCGGTCGCGACATCATCATCAGCCAGGGCGGTCCCGACACCTTGCTCGGGGGCGACGGCGAGGACCTGATTCTCCCCAGCCTGGCGGCATGGGCGAACAATACCGCTTCACTGAAATCCATCTACACCACGTGGAACGGTTCGGGCGCCACCGCCGATCGATTGGCCGCCCTGCAGAGCGGCGGCCTGTTCAGCAACCAGGCGGTCACGACCGACAGCGTCAGCGACATCATCTACGGCCAAGGCGGCGCGGATGCCTTTGTCGGCGTCGGGGCGACGGATCGCATCCGCGATTTCACCACCGGCGACGTAACCCAGTCCTAAGCCGCCAGACCCGGAACCGGCCGAAGCGATGACTTGATCCGTTCCCTTGCCCTTTCCCCGGGGGCAAGGGAACTTTTTTTGGGCGCATCGACTGGGGAGGGGTTCGTCAAAAGAAAGCAGCTGAACGCGGGCAAGATCGCTCTTACCCACGTTCAGCTGCGACCGATCAGAACCTGCGTCGGGCTTACAGGCCGAACAGGGTGTCGTTCTTAATCGTGTTGCTCAGCAGCGTGATCGTGCCGCCGCCGGTGCGGAAGATCGCGGAGCCGCCGTTGTTGCCGATGTAGTTCGATTGAATGAGCGTCGTGCCGGTGTTCGCCAGTTGAATGCCGTTGGCGTCATTCTTCAGGGCCGAGCTCTTGTTGGCGGCGAAGCCGATGGTGTTGCCGATGATTTTGTTGTTCGAGCCCTGGTAGACGGTGATGCCGTTGATGCCATTGCCCGAGATCAGGTTGCCGGCCCCGCTGGTGG
>JBQCCH010000582.1:0-5755 GCA_051962375.1 Tepidisphaeraceae bacterium | reverse complement strand
CCTCGATTGAGCCCATGGAAGCTCGTCAAATGTTCTCCGGCCAGATCGATCACACGTTCGGTAGCGCCGGGCTCGCCAATATCCCGGGCGTTTCGGTCGGGCTTATCTCTTATGGGCCAGGCAATGGCGATCAACTCACGGCGACGCGTCCCGTCGAAACCGTGCAAGCCGACGGCAAAATCGTCGTCGCCGCCCCCAGCGCCGCCAAAACCACCACCGCGATCGTCACGCGATACCTCGCCAACGGAAAGATCGACACCTCGTTCGGCACTGGCGGCAGCGTGAGCGTGGCCAACGTCAATGCGTACACCATCAATGCGGTGAACGTCCTGGCGAACGGAAAGATTTTAGTGCAGGGCCAAACCTACTTCCGCCTAACGTCGGCCGGCACACTTGATACGAGCTTCGGCGGCGGCGACGGCAAGGCGACTTCGCAACTGGCGCTCGACCGTCGCGCGGGCAGTGCCGTGCTTTCCGACGGCAGCTTCGTCGAACTGCAAACCGCGGGGATTTCCAGTGACGCTTTCGCACCCAATTCCGCCGCGCTGTTTAAGTTCAACGCGGACGGCTCGCTGGACAAACATTTCGGGCGGGGCGGTCTCTTCAATATGAGCCGACTGCCCACCTCTCAATACGATTTGCGGATCGGCGGCGTGACGGTCGATGCGTCCAACCGGATTTACTTTTCCTACGCCTTCGGCGCCGATCCGGATCAGCCGGAGGAGTCGCACGTGGTGCGGCTCACCTCCAGCGGACAACTCGACGCGTCATTCGGTTCGAACGGCCTGGCCACCAACAAAAGCTATAGCCTGATCATCGGACGGGCCATCGGCCTTCTCCAAGACGGCCGGATCGTCATCGCCGGTAGCGTCGGCTCCGAAATGGGCAACGATGACCAAATCGTCGAATCGTTCAGCGCGGACGGCAAATCCAGCCAGGCGATTTATGAGCGAGCGGCTTTCACCGAAAGCGCCGGCGCCGACGCGGGCACCTTCACCATCGACAAGGTCATCCCCGCGAAGGATGGCTCGGTTTACCTGGCGGGCACGTCCTATGACGGGAACGACTATCTCGCTGCGGGCAACGGCTATGCCGCGGTGATGCACCTGACGAAGAGCCTTCAGATCGACACCACCTTCACGCCGGATCACGACGGCATCGCCGGATTCCGCGTCGCGGGGGACACGCTCTTCGCCGACGCGGCGCTCACGCCCGGCGGCGACCTCATCTTGACCGGCATCGGCGCATCGCGCGCCGACCTCGTGAAGTTTGCCGGCGATTCCACGCCCGACACCACGTCGTTCAGCTTCAATCACGGTCAATTGATCGTCAACGGCAGCGGTGCGACCGATTCCATCACGGCCTTCAATCAAGGCCCCGCGGATGCTGGGCCGTACTTCACGCAGGGCGAGCTGCTCGTGAACCTTGACGACAATGGCACGCTCATTTCGCGCGACCTGCTCGCCTACGAACCGGCCGGCGGCACGCTCGTGCCCGGCAACGCGGTCAACCGGCTGGTCATCAACCTCAACAGCGGCAACGACCGCTTCGACGGGAGCGGGCTGACGCAGAGCGTGTACGTGAACGGCGGGAGCGGGAACGACCTGATCATCGGCGGCCACGCCAACGACACGCTGTACGGCAGCGCGGGTGTCGACACCCTGATCGGTGGCGGCGGCACGGACAAGATCGTTCAGGATACGTAATCGACCTGCTCCGATGGAGCCAATTAACGCAAGGCCCGCTGCCCGATGTCGCGACGGTAGTGCATCCCATCAAAATGCACTTTGCCCATCGCCTCGTAGCAGCGGGCCTGTGCGTCTTTCAAGGTGTCGCCCAGTGCGGTGACCGCCAACACCCGGCCGCCGGCGGTCTGGAGCTTGCCGTCTTTCATTTCCGTGCCGGAATGAAAAACCTTCACGTCGGGCATGGCGTCGGCATCTGCGATGCCGGTGATTTCGTCGCCGATGCGGTTCGCGCCCGGATACCCGCTGGAGGAGGCGACCACGCACATCGCGGGGCGCTTGTCCCATTCCAGTTGAATCGTGTCCAATCGATTTTCAACGACGGCCATCATGACTTCAAACAGGTCGGTCTTCAGCCGCATGAGCAGGGGCTGGGTTTCCGGGTCGCCGAAGCGGCAATTGAATTCCAGCACGCGCGGGCCGGCCATCGTGAGCATCAGGCCGGCGTAGAGAACGCCCTTGTACTCGATGCCGTCACGCGCCAGGCCGTCGAGGATGGGGACGAAGACGTCGCGCTCGATCTGGGCGAGCAGGTCGGGGGTGACGATTGGCGTCGGGCTGTAAGCGCCCATGCCGCCGGTCATCGGGCCGGTGTCCCCTTCATCGATGGTCTTGTGGTCCTGGGCAGTCTCCATCAAGTAGATGTGCTTGCCCTCCACGAACGCCAGGATCGAACACTCCGGCCCGTTCATGAATTCTTCAATGACGACGCGTGAACCGGCGTCGCCGAAAACTTTTTTCCGCATCGCCAGGTCGATGGCCGCCACCGCGTCTTCCTCGCGATAGCAGACGCTGACGCCCTTGCCCTTGGCCAGGCCGGTCGCTTTAACGACGATCGGAGCGCCGCGCATTTTCACGTACTGCTCCGCCGCCGCCGGATCGGTGAACGATCGCGCTTCGGCCGTGGGGACCGATTGGTGGCGCATCATTTCCTTGGCGAACCACTTGTCCCCTTCCAGTCGGGCGGCCGCCTTGCTCGGCCCGAACACCTTGAAGCCCGATTTCTGCAGTCGATCCGTCAGCCCCAGGGCCAGCGGATCTTCCGGGCCGATGACGACCAGGTCGATGGCGTTGTCTTTGGCGAACTTTTCAATCTTGTCGAAGTCCGTCACCGCGATGTCCAGGCAGTCGGCGGTCTGGGCCACGCCAGGATTGCCCGGCGCGGCAAAGACGCGCGTGACCGCGGGAGATTGTGCCAGTTTCCACGCGATCGCATGTTCGCGGCCGCCCGATCCGATCAGAAGAACTTTCATGGTGATGCTCCGAAACGTCAGCACTATCGTAAGCGGAGGGACTCGTCAAACCGAACGCGAAGGGTTCCTGAAATCCGTCCGGTGAGCGAGCCGGCCGATGGGGTGGGAAACGGCGTGCCGACTCGGCGAAGTCACTCGCGGAGTCACTCGCGAAGTCACTCGCCAGGGGCGGTGGTGTCGGCGGCGTGGGCGGTCGCCTGGGCGCGCAGCTCGCGGAAATGCTCTTCGCTGCTTTTTTCGATGCGTTCCACCTTCTCGCGCAAGTCCGGGGCAAGCTTGTTCAGATCGTCGGGCGTATTGATCGGGCCTTCAAACAGGATCTTTCCCGAATGATCGCGAATCAGCGCCTGCCGATCGCTTTCGTGGGCGATGATGGTGATGGTGGAGGTGGAATCGGAATGGGTGACGATGCCCGTGACGCGCCCCGTGCCCGGCCGCGGGTAGGGGGAGGGCCCGCCGCGCAGCCAATTGGGCGCTTCATCAAGGACCGGCAATGCCTTTTCGGCCAGGGATACTTTGACATCGATCGGCTGGCCGTGGCGGATCACGCGCAGGCGGATCGTGTCGCCCGGCTTCTGCATGCGGATCAAGACGCTGAATTGCTGCACATTGATGACCCACTGGTCATTCAATTTTTCGATCAGGTCGTTGGCCTGCAAACTGGCGGCGCTGGCGGGGCTGTTGGGGTCGATGTCATCGATCAGGATGCCCACGCCGTCCGGCAGATTCAGTTGCTCACGGAGCATCGCCGGGGCGATGGATGTTGAGACGCCCAGGTAGCAGCACTTCTGCACCTTCAAGTCCACGGCCGGCTGCGCGGGCGGGGGGCTTTGCGCCAGGCCCGGCTTCATGCCGATCAGCAGGACGGAACAAAGTGAAGTTGCGAGGAGCCGTTTCATGGACAAATCGAAAAATCGGCCCGCGACAGGGCACGACTACTGCCGATCAGAAGGAATGACCAGATACCGTTCCGAAGGAATGATGTATTCGTATTCTTCCTTCGTGGCAGGGTCGATGTAGCGGAGCGAATCGACGCGCTGCTGCCGAAGCTTGCGGGCCGGGGCACCGTCGGGCAATTGCACGTTGCCTTCATCGACGTGCTGCAACTCGGTCGTGCGCTCATAGCCGGCGTAGCTGGGGGTGACGATTTTGCTGTCGGTGTTCGTCGACAGGGGGCCCGCATCGTTCGTGCCCATGAACCGCGGAAGGACGACGCCCAGGGCCGTGCAGGCCGCCATCGCCAGGCCGATCGTGCCCCAGTGTTGTACTTTGGATCGAAAGCGGGCGGCGTGCTGGCTCCAGACGTTCCGGCGCAACTGCCGCTGCATCGGCCGGGTGACCTCGCGGGCGAATGCCCGGGCCGCTTGCCCACGCATTGCATCCAGTTCACTCGACAGGTGCGAGCGAAGGAGGTTTTCAAAATCCCGTTCCGGCCGATTCATAAGTAGTCCTCAAAAAATCTCTAAGCTTCGTCGGCAACCACCGATGCCAGTCGCTCCCGCAACTGCGTTCGCGCCCGCGACAGCCGCATATCGACGGCGGCCGGCGTCAGATCGAGCAATTCGCCGATCTCCTTGCTGGAGGAGCCTTCGTAATACCGCAGCGTCACACACGCCCGCGACACCTCATCCAAGCTGGCCAGCGCCCGATCGATCTGCGTTTTTTGCTCCAACCGTTCGCTCTGGCGAACGAAGGGGGCCTTGTCTTCCACGTCGATCGACATGTCCAAGGCCATCGGACGCTTGCGTCGCCGAAGGTCAATCGCCAGGTTTCTCACCATCCGCCCCAGCCAATGGCCGAAGCGGGAGGGGTCGTCCAGCGTGTCGAGCCGCTGCCAGGCACGCATGAAAGCTTCCTGGACTAGGTCGCCGGCGTCTGCCGCGTTGCGGGTGTGCGCGTAAGCGATCGACAGGGCAATGCCCTCGAATCGCCCGATCAACGCCGTGAAGGCGCCGTCATCGTGCAATCTGGCCCGCTCGACCAGCTCTTCAACGCTCGGTTCCACTGACCCGTACTCCCTTGCTCGCAACACCCTTTAGACGGGAAAACCCCGCCTGATCTAACCAACACCGCAGGAAATCATATCCCACGCAAGCCCCGATTGGGCAGCCGATCACGGGTGGCTAGAATCGCCGATCATGACCACCCGCTTCACCCGCACCGCCGCCAACGCGCTCTTTTCGCCGACCGCAATCGTTGTGGGCGATGTCACTTACGGCCAGTTCTGCTCGTTCTGGTTCGGTGCCGTCGTCCGCGGAGATGTCGCCGCCATCCGTTTGGGAAACCGGATCAATGTTCAGGATAATGCGGTCCTGCACTGCGATTCCGGGGTCGATAACGTCATCGGCGACGACGTCACCATCGGCCATTCCGCGATCGTGCACGGCAAATCGGTGGGGCGGGGCTCGCTGATCGGGATGGGCGCCAAGGTCTTGGGCCAGACTGTCATCGGCGAGGAGTGCCTGATCGCCGCGGGGGCGCTCTTGTCGCCGGGGCTGATCGTGCCCGATCGCATGGTCGCCATGGGCGTGCCCGCCAAAGTCGTTCGGCCGGTTCGGGAGAAGGACTTGGACTACATGCGGTGGCTCACCATGCACTACGTCGAACTCGCCCAACGCTATGCCGATTCAGGCTTTACGAATCACCCCTAACCCCCGCCCGGGTCCGGGGTTCGCCAACGCAAACTCCCGCATCGGCGGGCCGACACGGGAGGGAGTGCGATTGCGTTATTTTTCAGCGAAACTCAGCCGTTGAAAC
>JBQCCH010000581.1:0-2452 GCA_051962375.1 Tepidisphaeraceae bacterium | reverse complement strand
CGTCGCGCGATCGTGGGTGAGTTCGTATGCATCGCAGAAATCGATCAGCAGCCAGGCGTTGTCGTCGTAGTACCGGTCGGCCGATTGCGGATGAGCGCCGGCGCAGTAGCCGCCCAGGTGATGAGCGTCGATGAACCAATGAGCATCGAGGGCGTTGATGTATCGCTGCATCGGGTCGCGATATCGGCCGGGCTCGATCCGGGCGGCCGCCACCAGGGCGGACAACTGCACGCCCCCCGCCCAGGCGAAGGATGCGGCCGATCGAAACGCGGGATCACCGGGCTTGGCGGCTTCGCGATAGAGCGCGTCCGCTTTGCCGCCGGGCCGATAGGTGCGTTCGATCACCGCCAGCGTCTGGCGGCCCCGCTCGACGAGGCTGGGCAACCGCGCTGAATCAGGCGCGGTGGTCGGCGCGGTATTCGGCATCGCCGCCTGCGCGTGGGCCGTCGCGCCCAGCATCATGAAAACGGTCGGCACGGTCTGCCGCAGGAGCGTTTGCGGAAGCGTCTGACGCATATGCCTCACCCCCGGACTTGCAGCACCTGCGGCGCGGTGCGGCTCAGGTGCAGGATCAATTCGCCGAACAACGAATTCGCCCAGGCGAACCAGGATCGCGTGAAGCGGGCAGCGTCGTCGAGCCAGTACGATTCATGCATGAACCCCGTGTCGGCATGCGTGGCCAGCAGTTGCCGAAGGCAATCCTGCTGCTCGGCCGGGTCGGTGCTGGTGAGGGCGCGCATGATGACGGACATGGGCCAGATATACCCCGGGCCGACGTGCGGCCCGCCGACGCCCTCACCCGCCTGGCCGCGGAAAAAATAGGGGTTGGCGTCGCTCAGGATGAACCGGCGGGTTGCCTGGTAGACGGGGTCGGCGGCGTCGCAATACCCAAGGTACGGCATCGCCAGCAGGCTGGGGATGTTGGCGTCGTCCATCAAGACCTGCCCGCCGAAGCCGTCGATTTCGTACGCCCAGATCGTGCCGAAATCGGGGTGATGGACTTGGCCGTGGCGGTGCAGGGCGGCGTCGAATTCGTCGGCCAGGGCGAGCGCTTCGCGGGCGAGGTCGGGGCGCTGCTGGATCGCCTGGAGCATGGCCGCGGTCTGCCGCAGACACACGACGGCCATCGCGTTGGCGGGGATGAGATGCTGAAAGAGCGTCGCATCGTCCGACGGGCGAAACGCGCAGCGGCTGAGGCCGGTCCGGCGAAATGGATTGCCGCGGCCCTGGTTGTTGAGCGTGTCGCTGGCGAACGGGGTGGTGCGGCGGAACTGGTACCAGGGGGAATCGCCCTGCTCAGCGGAACCGGCCTGCTCGTGGCGGAGCGTGCGCAGGATCAGGTCCAGCGTCTGGAGCCAATCCGTATCGAAGCAGGCGGCATCGTGAGTTTGCGCGTAGTACCCGGTGGCGAGCCGCAGGACGGCACACAGGCTGTCGAGCTCATACTTTCGCTCGTGCACGCCGGGCCGCATGTCGGTGTGGTCTTCGTGAAAATCGCTGGCGTCGTCGCCGGTGCGGAGAAAGGCATTGGCGTAGGGATCGAGCCGCACGCAGGCGGCCTGCCGATGGATCAGCCCGCGGAACAGGTTCTGCAGGGCCGGATCCTGATTGAGCAAGCTCAGGTAGGGCCACACCTGATTCGTCGAATCGCGCAGCCACATCGCGTGGATGTCGCCGGTGATGACAAATGTATCGGGCCGGCCGGTGTCGTCGTGGCCGAGGGTGACGGTGGTATCCAGCGTGTTGGGGTAGCAATTGGAAAACAGCCACGCCAATTCGGGGTCGGCGATGAGCCGGGAGACCTGCTCGATCGTGGATTCGACGGCTTGGCTGACGAACCGGCGCTGGCCGGGCGGCGGCCGTCGACACGGACGGACGGCATGGGAGGCGGCGGGATCATTCATCCCCCGAGGCGACTTTGAGCGGAGGTCGGCCGTAGATAGCTGTGGCGCCAAGATTGAAACTCCCTTCTGAACGTGTGCCGGACGTTTCGCACAGACAACGGCCGCGAGAGACGCCCCCTGAGACATATTGCGGTTATCCACTCTACACAGGAACGCGACGAAAGTCGTCCAAAGATTGACACATAAGTCGGGTTTTGGCCGTGTTTTTCGGATGGGTGGCTTATCGGGGCGTTTCCGCCGTGTCATCGGGGTATTTCCTGATGCGGGACACCGCACACGCGCGAAGGCGCTCGCGTGCAAGGGCGATTTTTGGGCCGATTTTTTTCGGCGCCGGCGGTACAAAGACGAATGGCGCGGCGTGTTGGCGCGGGGGTTTGGTGCGGGCGACGGTTAGGCGTCCGCAAGTTCTTTGACAATCGAGCGACGCGGGCTTGCGGGGGCGTGAGGGAGATAAGTGGCATGGCGGACTGGGCAAGGGCCGTCGCACTGGCGCACGCTTCTTGGCACGGGTGGGCCGTGGCCGGGCCGGGAGTTAGGCGAAAAAGCGA
>JBQCCH010000580.1:0-7545 GCA_051962375.1 Tepidisphaeraceae bacterium | reverse complement strand
CATTTGTGAATGAACTCGCCGAGGATTTTCCCGGAATCCGGTTGCCACGCGAAGTGCCCGTTGCCGAGCTCGGCATACTCGCCGATCTCCGGGTTCTCTCGCTGCCCGCGGACTTTCAACACGCCGCCGCGATCCTTTTTGAGCCAGGTCGTCCCCCAGTTCGGCCCGCCGACTTCCGCCCACTCCGATGCGACATGCAAGTACGGCACGCCCCCCGTCGCGGCCGAAAACCATCCTTTGTACGGCAGCACGGCCACGCAACGGGCGGGGTTCACCCACGCGTAACCCCACCCGCCCGGCGTTGCCGCGGAATGGCCCACGGGGATCAACGGCGCTTTGGCAATCTCCGCGTAGCCGGAGATGCCCGCCAATTCAGCAAGCGCCGCATCGAGCTCGCGCGTGGCGGCCTGGGCGTCTTTGAATCCCAGAACCAGTGCCGGCTCCTTCGCGGCGTTCTGCGGGACGGAACCGGGTGCGATGTACAGGATGGCCACATACGCCGCCGCACATTCCTGTCGGAAATCGACGTTCTGGAACATCAGCTTTTCGAGCATGTTCTGCAGCCACACCACCACGGCGCGCACACGCTTGCACTGGGGCGGAACCCAGAGATACGCCCGGCGTTCGAATTCCGGCGACGGCATGGCGATCGACCATTGATACGTGGAATCGATCCGCTCGAGCGGTCCGGCGCGCGTGGGCGCTGGCGTGAAGGCGATCTCGCTCACCGCCGAAGTGGCCGGCGAGGCGGAATACACGGGCGATGCCGACAGCACTGCGGCGACCGCGATGGCCTTAAAGAAGAACGAACGAATGGCGAACCTCCGTCTGTCGCCGCGCACGATGCGGCACTGCTCCAGCATCGCATCATTCTCCGAATGCCGCCGTCGCGTAAGCTCAAATCGCGCATTTCTTTGATCAAAATGCGACGCTGGACCGCGCCGCAGTTCAGTCGCCGCGCAGCACCGAGCGCCGATACGCCGCCGGCGTGGCGCCGACCGATTGTTCGAATGCCCGGCAGAAGTTCTGCACGGCCGAGCTGCCGCAGCGCGTGGCGATCTCTGAGATCGATAATTCCGGCTGCTGCAGCAGGCGCTTGGCCGTTTCCATCCGAATCCGCAGGATTTCTTCGTGCAGCGTTCGGCCCAGCTGCGCCGCAAACCGCCGCTCCAGCCATCGGCGACCGACCGGCACGCGCTCCAGGATGTCGGCGACGTTGCAAGGATCGCAGGCGTGTTCGCGAATGAATTGAACGACCTCGGCCAGGACGGGATCTTCAACGGCCAGCAGCTCTGTGCTGAGCCGCTTCACGACGCCCAGCGGCGGCAGGCGAACGAACCGCTCCGCCGGCGTCAGCACCTGCCCGGCAAGAAGCCGCTCCATCATCCCCGCAGCGATATAGCCGGCGCGGCTGTAATCCGCTTCGATGCTCGACAGGGGCGGCCACGCGCTGTCGCACAGCAGGTCGTCATTGTTGACGCCGATGATCGCCACCTGATCCGGCACGGAAATATTCGCCTCCACGCACAGGGCCGCCAGATCATGAGCCGCCCAGTCATCGACAGCCATGATGCCGATGGGTTTGGGCAGCTGCTTCACCCACTGCAGCAACATCGGCCAATGGTCGCGGCTGGTGCCGAAGGGGCGCAGCGAACCCGTGAGCCATCCCAACCCCGGTTCATGGCACCCGAAGCCGCGGCCAGTGACCGTGTTGTAGAAGCCCGCGTACCGATTGGCCGATACGGCGCCGCGCACGGTGTATCCGACGAATCCGAAGTGCTTCAAACGCGACGCCAGTAGGTGTTCCGCCGCCATCACGCCGGCCGCGTAATCGTCGAGACAGACCACCGGCGACTGAGAGGGGTCTGCGCTTCCGGAGCATTGGATGGTATTCGCGCAGTGCGCCATTGCGGCCGCCGCGACGGACTGATCCACGCCCGCGATGATGATGCCATCGAATTTGGGCCATGCTTCAACGGGGGAGGCGGCGTGGGTCAACTCCTCGTGCAGCAGCCATTTTCGCTGCAAATTCGCGTGACGCATCACGCCCCGCAGCACCGCGCGGCCGAAACCGGTGACGCCGTCGACAATGATCGCGACGGTCGGTCGCTTGCGGAACGTGGGAGCGGTGGCGCGTCGCAAAGTGATGTCATGGTATCGCCCGTCTGATGGACCGCCACTGGATGCACGGCGGCTCGCCACCGGCGATTGGGCAACTTCCGGACAAGACTCCGCAGGATGCTGAAGCGTATTTTTCGAGCGGGCGAATAGGATGCGACGTCATGAACATCCTTAGCCATCTCAGCGTTGCCGCGCTATTGGGTCTGAGCACCTATGCCGCTGCCGGCGATGTCTCCGCATTTCGTGTCGAAAAGACCTTCTCGATCGGCGGCCCGGGGCGATGGGATTACGTCACGGTCGACGCGCAGACGCATCGGCTTTACCTCACGCGCTCGACCCACACCGACGTGATCGATGACTTATCCGGTCACGTCATCGGCGATATCCCCGGCGGCGAGGGATTGCACGGCGTGGCGCTTGTTCCGCAAGTGAATCGCGGCTACATCTCTGACGGGCGCGCCTCTGAATTGATCGTCTTTGACCTGAAAACCAACGCCGTGCTGGGAAAGATCCCGGCGGCCGATGACGTGGATGGCATTATTTACGACGCGGGCTCGGATCGTGTGCTGGCGAGCTGCGGCGACGCGGAGCAACTGATCGTGCTGGATCCGCACGCCGACCTGGCGACGGCGAAAGTGAAGAAGATCGATCTCGGTGGCAAGCCTGAATCGCTCGCGGCGGATGGCAAGGGGCGGGCGTATGTCTGCCTGCACGACAAGGCGTCGATTGCCGTGGTCGACGTGGCATCGGGCAAGGTGCTCGATCGCTGGTCCACCGGGACCGGCACCGCGCCGACGGGGCTCGCCATCGATGCGAAGAACGGGCGATTGTTCGTCGGCTGCCGGAATCAGAAGCTGGTGGTCTTGAGCACGGCCGACGGAAAAGTGTTGGCTGAGCTTCCGATCGGTGCGGGCAATGATGCCTGCGACTTCGATCCCGGCACGGGGGAGGCCTTCGCCAGTTGCGGTGACGGAACGGTGTCTGTCGCTAAAGAGACTTCGCCCGGCGCATTCGGCGTCGTGCAGACCCTCACCACGCGCCCCGGCGGACGGACGGCCGGGCTGGATCGATCCACGCACACGCTCTTTGTTCCATTCGCCGAGCTTGAACCGGCGCCGGCGGGCCAAAAGAAACGCCCGGCGATGAAGCCGGGCTCGTTTCAGGTGCTTGTGATTTCGCGACCGACGTCGTCGTGATCCGGCTTATTTCAGGATCACGTGACAGACGACGGCCGGCGCTTTTTCGTCCTTCGCTTTGTCGCTGGAGGAAAGATTTAGCGTCAATCCGCCGGCCTCTTGCTTCCATTCGACTTTTCGACCATCGCCGAGCACTTGGACGTCGGCGATGGGTTGTTGCAGTCGTTTCGCAGCGGTGCCCAGCGCGGCGATGGTCAGCGGCTTGGTCGGCCAGCCGAGGATGATCGCATAGAGCGAGCCATCCGGCGCGACGGTGAATCGCACATCGTCCGCCGAGAGCGGCTTGCCTTTGCCTTCATTGAATCCTTGAGCGTGCAACGGCGCCGCCGCCGACATCGCCGGACCTTCGCCGCAGATTTCCCACGGCGTGGTATCGAAGATCGCCTGCTTGTTCACTTCCATCCAGTCGCCGATCTTGTTCACGATCGCCTCTTCGTCAGAGTCGATCGTGCCGTCGCCGCGGACGGGGATGTTCAACAGCAAATTGCCGTTTTTGCTGACGATATCGCACAGCATGCGGATGACGGTGTCAGCCGATTTGTAGCTGTGATGCGTGAACCGGGCGCGCTGATAATGCCAATCGCCGATGCAGGTATCGGTTTGCCAGGGTTCGGGCTCGATTTTGTTGCTCACGCCCCGCTCGATGTCGAGCGTGAGGCATTGGCGCTGCAGCGGCGTGAGTTGTTTGCCGAAGATCACGCCCTGGTCTTTGCCCTGAGTGCGGTCCAGGTTGGTGTTGTAGAAGTCGGCAGCGATTTTCAATCCCGCGTCGCTCACCGGCCAGAGGGGCAAGCCGGTGTCGTCGAAGTAAAGCAGGTCGGGGTGGTAGTTGCTGATCAGGTCGGCGACGCGGTTGTAGAACTTGTCGCAGTAGGCCTGGTCGGGCGGCGTGGCGTCCTTGCCCCAGTCCCAGATTTTGCCGGTGTTGCTTGATGCGCTTCGCGGATGATTCTGGGCATACAGCGCCTGAGGATCGAGGCCGTCCCACCAGGTTCCCTTGCCGTCGGCTTTGGTGAGCTTGCCGTCGTACGGGACGCCGGCTTTGGGGCCGGTTTTATCGGCGCCTTGCGCGGGCTCATACCAGGTCCAGGCGTGGGCCGCATGGATGCTGACCCCGAACTTCAGGCCGTTCGCGCGGACGGCTTTTTCCCAGCCGGCAATCAAGTCTTTCTCCGGACCGATCCGAGTCGCGTTCCAGGGCTGATATTTGCTGTTCCAGAGATCGAAATTGTCGTGATGGTCGCCGAGCGCGAAAAAGTATTGCGCCCCGGCCCGCTTATACAGGCTGAGCAACCGATCCGGATCGAACTTTTCCGCTTTCCACTCGTGGATGATGTCCTTAAAGCCGGCAACCGAGGGATGGCCGTACCGGGCGAGGTGGTCTTTGTATTGCCCGCTGCCTTCGATGTACATGTTGCGGGCGTACCAGTCGCCGTCTTCGGGCTGACATTGCGGGCCCCAGTGTGCCCAGATGCCGAACTTGGCCTTGCTGAACCATTCGGGCGTCTGATACTGCTTGAGCGAGTCCCAGGTCGGCTTAAATTTGCCCGGCGCGATGGGTTGCTGAGTGGTATCGACGATCACCATCGGCGCTTTGGCCGGTTCGTCGGCTCGGGCAGTTTGACCACTCAGGCCCAGCCCCGCCACGGCAGCGCCAACGGCGCACGTCAGCCAATGTTGCTTCAATCGCGTCATGATTCATCCTCCGCTGTATCCGTCCGCTTCGCCCGGTGTGGGCGCGTTTCATCGCCGCAACAGTCTGAACGGCGGTTCGGCTTCGGGGAATGGCTACTTTAGGCGCGGCATGACGATTCTTGGCCTGACCCATGGCGGCGAAATTGAGCCGACGCGACCGTTTCCTACGGCGTGACAGGCGAGGTCGCGGGCGCGGTGAGAGGCACCGGGGCGGGAGCGCTTCGGAACAAGTCGAATGATTTGATGGCCGTCTGTGTAACGCCCCATGCGGCGGGAATGATCACCACCACCCATGCGACGACCAGGGTGAGCACCGGTGTCGACCGAGCGGGCGGCGGGGCATAATCGATGTCGGGTGGCGTGGACATGTGATCTCCAGGCTGAATGCCAAGACGTTTGCTCAGGAAATTCGATGGCTGTGGTGCACGGCGGCACTGGTCGCGTGCGGTTCGTCGGAGTCCATGCTGTGATACTTTTCACTGACCGGGCGCACGAGCAGATTCGCCACGAAACCCACCACCAATAGGCCGGCCATCACGTAGAGCACGATCGCGTAGGCGTTCGCCGGTGCGACGTGATTGTGCAATTGTGATTCTCGCAGCGAATTCACAAGCGTCGGCCCGAGGATGCCCGCGACCGACCAGGCGGTAAGCAGTCGGCCATGGATGGCGCTGACATTGGCCGTGCCGAACAGGTCGCGCAGGTAGGCCGGGATTGTCGCAAAGCCGCCGCCGTACATGCTCAGCAGGATGACCGACACGCCGACGAACAACGGTAAGCTGTTGAATCGGCTGGCGCCGGTTTGCGGCAGAAAGGCGTACAACGCGGCGCCGATCAGCAGGAAAATCATGTACGTGGGCTTTCGGCCGATGACGTCAGAAAGGCTCGACCAACCGAATCGGCCGATCATGTTGAACAGGCTCAGCAGCCCAACGAATCCGCCCGCTGCCGCGGGTGTGACCCGGCCCTTAAACAGTTCCTGGATCATCGGCGACGCTTGTTCCAGGATGCCGATCCCGGCCGTCACATTCGTGCAAAGCACCACCCAGAGCAGCCAAAATTGCGGTGTTTTGATGGCGGTGCCCGCGTCGATGCTGCGCGACGTGATCATCGCATTCTGGTGGGCCGGGCGGACGTACCCTTCGGGCAGCCACCCTTTCGGCGGCACGCGCACGAGAAAAGCGCCGAAGATCATGAATAACCCGTACAACGCACCCATGATGAGCATCGCAGGCATGACGCCGTGCGTGGGGCCGCTCTTGAAGGTGCTCATCAACAGCACCGCCAGCGGGCCGCCAATCATCGCGCCGCCGCCAAAGCCCATGATGGCCATGCCCGTCGCCATGCCGGGGCGATCAGCGAACCATTTGATCAGCGTTGAAACGGGCGAGATGTACCCGAGCCCCAGGCCGATGCCGCCAAGCACGCCGTAGCCGAGGTAGAGGAGCCAGAGCATGTGCAATTTGACGCCGATCGCCGAGACAAAGAATCCTCCGCCAAAACACAGAGCGGCGTAGAACATCGCCCGCCGCGGGCCGGCGCGTTCGAGCCATTTTCCGAAGACGGCGGCCGAGATGCCCAGGAACGCGATCGCGATGCTGAAGATGTAGGCGATGCTCGATTGCGACCAGTCGTTCGGCGCGGGCGTGGAGCCGCCAATCAGATGATTCAGCGGCAACTTGAACACGCTGAGCGCGTAGACCTGGCCGATCGACAGATGCACCGCCAGGGCCGCCGGCGGCACCAGCCAGCGATTGAAACCCGGCTTCGCCACGGACCGCTCGTAATCGAGAAAGGATAGCACGGTGTAGCCTCCGGGAGAGTAATCGACCGTGCGGCCGCCTCACCGCACGATCAATCATAGGAGGCAACTTTCAGCCAAGCATTTGGATCGCGATTTTCATGACGCCCGGCATGCTGGCGTTGCGATTTAGTGCAGCCGGTGCTCATCGGCGAGAGCGCTGAGCAGCGGGGCGATCTGTCCGAAGAGCGACGGATCGAAGAAGGAGAAACTGCCCAAAGAACTCGCCGCCGGGAAAGGCTCGCGCACGCGGCCGTGCAGGCCGGCGGCATCGGACCAGCCGACCGTGCCGATGGGGGCAGCCTGGGCCGACAGCGTCGTCAACGAGGGCAGGATCGGCTCCTGCACCGGCGCAGCGAGCACGTCGCTGAGCCCGAAGAGCGTGCGTTCGGCCATCATCAGCGAGCCGTAATTCGCCTCCAGCGTGGCGGGCAGGTTGGTGAAGGCGACCGATTCCGGGGACGACTGCAGCAACGGGGCGACGGCCGACTTATAGGCTTCGGAATCGATCAGGGCGTCCCCCTTGAAATTGGCGGCGGCGGCGACGGTGTTGGGGAAGAATCCCAGGTACAGGTATCCGTCTTTGATCGCCCAGGCGGGAGACACCAGGGGCAGTGCCGCGTAGGTGACGGTGATGCCGTCGATGCTCGCCGTCTGCGTGCCCAGCGTGAAGCCGCGCCCGCGCGTGAAGGTGTGGCCGGTGTTGGAGAGGAAGATCGAAAGCGCGCCGAT
>JBQCCH010000579.1:0-3822 GCA_051962375.1 Tepidisphaeraceae bacterium | reverse complement strand
ATGCATCGCGTAACCCGTGCCGCCAACGCATCGTGCCCACAAAAGCAGGCCAGGGGACGCGGCAACGTGAGAAGCCACGCGGCGAATTCGGAATCGGAAAAGGTGTGAGCCGCATCTTCCCGGAGGAACGTGTGGTTACGGCCATTCAGTTTCTGCGCGACGGCCTGAGCGAAACCGTCGCCGCGTTGCTCAGCTGCATCGTCGTCGCCGATGAAGGCAAAATGCCGAAACCCGCGGTCGGAAAAATGCTCGAACGCAAGGTTGCCCACCTGCAGTTCGTCCACGGTCACGCTCGGATGCGCCCGGTCATCCTGCAAGACACGTACGGCGGGCAGGCCGTCGGGAAGGATAGTGCCGAGGTCGGCGATGGCGCCATCGATGCCGGTCGATTCACGCGTGAGGCGCCAGCCCTGCAACTGCGCGACCTCCATCACGCCGGCACTCACGCCGCGGCCGACATGCGTTGAAGCGTCGATCCAGACGGCGATGCGAGCGGGATTGCGAACGGCGGGGCGGGGCATGATCGGTACTTTAATCGTTTTCGGTTGCGAAAATAACGCGAGGCGCCACCGCCGATGGGCCTTTTTACGCGGTCCGTGTTACGTGATATTCTCCACCCATGGCCCGTCTTTATCTGCGTCAGCTTCAGCCCGGCGATCTGCTCGATGACGTCTTTGTCATCACCAACAAGCAGATCGCCATGACCAACACCGGCAAGTATTACATCAAGGCGTTCATCGGCGATAAATCGATGCAGGTCACCGCCCGGATGTGGAACGCGACGCGCGACCTGTTCCTGCAGTTGCCCGAAAGCGGATTCGTCTACATCCGCGGCCGACTGGAAAATTACCAGGGCAATCTGCAGGTGATCATCGACAACATTCAGCCGCCGCGTGAGGGCAGCTACAAGATCGAAGACCTGCTGCCGTGCACGAAAAAAGACATCAAGAAGATGTTTGCGCGCCTGACCGAAGTCTGCGACAGCCTGCAGAACCGGCACGTGGCGGCGATCGTGCAGAAGTTTCTGGACGACGCGAAGCTGATGGATGATTTCCGCCGCGCGCCTGCGGCCATGACGTTCCATCACGCTTTCATCGGCGGGCTGCTCGAGCACACGCTTAACGCGATGGAAGTGGCTGACGCCGTCGTGAAGTTCTATCCCAAGCTCAACCGCGACTTGCTCATCGCCGGCATTTTCCTGCACGATCTGGCCAAGACCTGGGAGCTGAAGTACGAGACGGCTTTCGGCTACACCGACAGCGGCCAACTGGTCGGTCACATCGTGAAAATCGCCCTGTGGATCGAAGAAAAGGCGCGACAAGCGGCAGAGGAATTGGGCGAAGAAATCCCGCGCCTGCTGATCGATGTGCTGCAACACATTGTGCTGTCGCACCACGGCGAGCCGGAATTCGGCGCCGCCAAGGTGCCGGCTACGCCTGAGGCGATCGCGGTCCATGTGATCGAAAACCTCGACGCCAAGCTCACCATGGCCCTGACCGCCACGCGTGACGACGAGGAGGCGGGCGACAGCAACTGGACGGAATACCTCAAGGCATTCAATGTCAGGATGTTCAAGCCCGATCTGGCCCCGGCCGACATCGTCGGCGAGATTGAGCCGGCCGCGATCGAGAACGTCGTGATTGAAACACGGATCGAAGCCGATGTGACGCCGCCGCAACTGTCGAACCCGCTCTTCGGCGAGCATCGGCCGTCACGCGGCAAGTGATTCGGACGGGATGACCGCCATTGGATTCATTCAACAATAAGAAAGGGCCGACGCTGCGAAAGCGTCGGCCCTTGTCGTTTCAGGTTGGCGGGTCGTTCGGACCCGCAGCTTGTCGATTAGCGGCGTGTCGATCAGCGGCTCAGCGCGTCAATCGCTTCCTTGAATTCGCGTTCCTGCTTCAGCCCGACGAACTTCTGGGCGACCTGACCGTCTTTGAACAGGATCACCGTCGGAATGGCGTTGATGCCGAACTTGATCGAGATGTCGCGATTGCTGTCGGTGTCGACCTTGCCGACCTTGACCTTGCCGGCGTATTCGTTGGCGATCTTGGTGATCGTCGGCGCCAGCGCACGGCACGGCATGCACCATTCGGCCCAGAAATCGACGAGCACCGGCTCGCTCGACTTGAGCACTTCGGCTTCAAAATTGCTGTCGGTGAACTCTTTTACATTTTCGCTGGCCATGGGTGGAAACTCCTTCGAACACGAGATTTCGATCGAAACGAATCCTAGGAACGGCCCCCGGCAGTGTCAATGAAGGCGGCGGCGTTCGGCGGATGCATGATGCGGGGCGCGAAGCTACAATCCCCGCCAATGATCGATCGCTCCACCGTTCGTGTTTCCGTTCGCCTGATCCTCTGCCAGGCCGCTCTGTTGACGGTCGTGGGCTGCTCGTCGGACTCCGAGCCCAAGCCGTTGGATGCCGAGCAGTTCTATCGCCCCAATGACATTCGTCGCCCGGCCGACGTCGGCGGCGCGCTCCCGCCGGGGCCGCGACCGGCGGTGCGCCTGAGCGAAAGCCCCGACTCCGGCACGCCCGACAAGAAAGCGCCACCCGCGCCGGCGCTCACGCCCGAGCAGCAGACGTTCGTGGCCAAACAGGTGCAGACGCAGGCAAACGCCGCCGCCGCCACTACGGTCCCGAGCACCGAGCCCGCGCCGAAGCCGGCGTTTGCGCCGGGGCAATTCATCTCGATCGGCGGCGTGATTGCCGAGGTCAATGGCACGCCGATCTACGCCGACGACATTCTCCGCAGCGTCGCACCGTTGCTCGCCGCCCGGGCGAAATCGCTTGACGAACAATCGTTCCGCAATCTCGCGTCCAGCGAAATCAATCGGCAGGTGGATGAAATGATCCGCGCCGAGGTCGCCTACGCCGCCGCCGAACGCAACACGGGCCCCGAAGACAAGCAGATGGCCGAGCGCTACACCGAGCAGTGGCGGGACACGCTCAAGACCGACAACAAGGGCTCGATGGAAGAAGTCCGCAAAAGCTTCCGCGATCAGGGCACGACCTACGACGAAGCCGCCAAGGCCGAAAATCGGCTGAATTTGTCGCGCGTGTTCTATACGAAGAAGCTGTTCCCCCGCATCCAGGTGACGGCCGACGATATGCGGCGGTATTACGACAAGAACCGCGACACCTTGTTCACGCAACGCGACCAGATCACGTTCCGCCTGATCAAGATCAGTGCCGCCAGCATGGGCTCGGACGCAGCGGCCCAGCAAAAGATTGACGACATCGCCGCCAAAGCGAGGCAGGGTCAGGACTTCGAGACGCTGGCCGGGCAGTTCAACAATGACCCGCTGTTGATGCGCACCAAGGGCCTGGTCGGCCCGATCGATCGCGGGGCGTATGTCCTGGATGACGTCGAAAAAGCGCTGTGGAAGCTGGACATTGGCCAGATCACGCCGGTCATCCACGTGGGCGATTCCTATTTCATCGCCAAGCTGGAAGGCAAGAAAATGGGCCGCGTCATGTCGTTCGATGAAGACGCTGTCCAGCAGAAGATCCTGGATACCTTGCGTGGCGAGCAATTCATGCGGCTGCGCAACGAGATGGATGCTCAACTGCGGCGGGATTCGGTCGTTTCCAAGAACGAGTCCATGTTCGACGCAACCGTCGACATGGCCATGCAGAATTACCCCCGCTGGCACGGCAAATAAGCGAACCGGCGCGGATTCGCGCCAGGTGATCGCTGACAAAATACTGCCGATTCCCGACGCGGCATCGGCCCCGGGGCGATGCATGCGCCCAGCGTGCCCGTGCGACGACGTCGGCTGCCGTCTTGGCGGTCGGAGCGTCCGCATTCATCT
>JBQCCH010000578.1:0-5437 GCA_051962375.1 Tepidisphaeraceae bacterium | reverse complement strand
TGGAACAGGTTCACCCCGTCCACTTTCAGGTTCGAATTCGGCGGCGGCGGCGTCACCAGGTCGCGGATGACCAGGTTCCCGTTTGACGCCAGACGCGCGCCCACCAGTTCGACCGAGATTTTGCCGACCAGTTCAACCTGGATGTTGTGCTTGTTCGCGTCGTAGTAGTTGAAAGTCGTCGTACCGCCATTGCTTGACAGCGTGGTCAGGTATTTGCGTTCTTCCAGGTGTTCGACGAAATCGCAGGCGCGTGAAATCAACGACGCATTCTTGCGCGGGGGACGGCCACGGGACATGATACGCTTCTCCTCAGCCAGGGTGCATTACTCGGTCGCGAGACAACTTCAGATCGACCCTACAACGATGGGCGACGTGACCCCTTGCTCCGAGTCAAGGCGGCACGCTGCCCTACAGACGCCGACGGGCCGGTAACGTTTACGGACGGACCCTTATGCAGCAAACAAAATGGTGCGTCCCCGAACGGTGAGCCAGCGAATCAGGGCGGCCACGTGACTGGTTCTACCCGGCGGCGGCGCACCGTGTCAATCAATCCCCGGCCGCTCGACAGGAGAACCGCCGGTCCCGACAACCCTTTACGCGCACCGGCACCGCGGGCTTCAGGCGCGCGTCAGGCGAGGTTTATCCATCGGCCACGGCGCGCACCTTCGGGGCCGCGCATCGTCGCTCTGGTATCTCTGGCTCGCGCGCTTCGCTATAGTGCCGCCCGTGAAGGTCGAAACCCATCTGCCGCCCGCCGAATACGAGCGGGAACACCCGGTGCTGGCCAACCCCGGCGAGACCCGCTCGCTGCAACACCTGCCCCAGCTCGACGGAGTCCGGGCGATCGCGGTGCTTCTGGTCCTCTGGTACCACTTCGGGCCGCCCCAGTATGTCATCCCGCAGGGACCCGCCTGGGGGGCGATCGGCGTCGGCCTGTTTTTCACCCTTAGCGGCTTCTTGATCACCCGCATCCTGCTCAATTGCCGCCTCAAGATCGCCAACAAGTCGGCCAGCATGGGGTCGATGTTCAAGCAGTTCTACGCCCGGCGGTTTTTGCGCATCTTCCCCCTTTATTATGGTGTGCTGTTTGTCCTGCTGATCTTCAACCCCACCAAGTTCCGCCATCGCTTTATTTACAATGCCCTCTACCTGACCAACTACCGGATGGCGTATTGGCCCAAGACCGACGGGGGGATCGAGCGGCACTTGTGGTCGCTGTCGGTCGAAGAACAGTTCTACCTCGCCTGGCCGCTGTTGATCTTCCTGACGCCGCGTAAGTTGCTGTTGCCGCTGATGTTGCTGACAATCCTGGTCGGCCCGGCCTGGCGGGCGTACATGTACACGCCCAAGTTGCTCATTCACGAATGGATGACCCCGGGATGCCTCGATCTGCTGGGCATGGGGGCGTTGCTGGCCCTGCTGAGCCTGCCGCAGTTCGGCCTCAGCCGATTGCACGCCTGGTTCGTCGATTTGTGCGGCATCGTGGGCATTCCGCTGTTCGTCTGGTTTGTCGCAACCAAATCCACGATCTATCCCATCGGCCACGGCCGGTACATCAATTTCGGACTCGAATGGGCCGGCGGCGCCACCTACGCCGTCACCGCCGTCGCGGCGGTCTGGCTGATCGGCATGGCGAGCCGCGGCTTCAAGGGGCCGCTCGGCTGGCTGTTGACCTTTGCCCCCTTGGTCTACATCGGCCGCATCAGCTACGGCCTCTATGTCCTGCACATGTTCGTGCCGCACCTGCTGGCGTACCTGTTCCCGCACCTGAATTTCAAATCGTACGGCTCCTGGGGCAACTTCCTCGGGTTCACCGCCATCAGCATCGGGCTGGCGTCGGTGTCGTGGTTCGCTTTCGAAGCGCCGATCAATCGATTGAAACGCTATTTCGAATACGACCGGACGGCCCGCACCAACCTGTCGACGTCCGAGACGCCGGCCTCCACGGTCGGGACGTAGCCCCGCTCCCGCAGCGCCGCCGACGTGATCGGGCCGATGCTCGCGAGCTTCGCCGCCCGCACCGTTTCCGCCCGTGCGGGGCCAAGCAGATCCAGCAGGTTTTTTGCGGTGCTGCTGCTGGTGAAAGTGATCCAATCGACTTCGCCGGCATCGAGCGCCTGCAGCAGTGCGTCCGGCAACGCGGTGGCGGGGCGGGTTTCGTAGACGCTGACATCTTCCACCGACGCCGCGCCGGCAGCCTGCAGTTTCTCCACCAGCACCGGCCGCGCGATGTCGGCCCGCAGCAGCACGAAGCGGGCGCCGGCCACCGCGCCCTGGTCGATCAAGGCCTGCGCCAGCGCTTCAGCCACGAAGGCTTTCGGAACGCAATCCGGCTCAATCCCCAAAAGCTCGCGCACCGCGTTGGCCGTCGCTTCGCCGATGACGGCGACCTTCACGCCCGCGAGACTGCGCGCGTCGTGCTTCAATGCCCGCATGCGGTCGCGCGTCGCCCGCACGCCGTTGGCGCTGGTGAACACCAGCCACGACTTGTCGCTGCCCAAGCCCGCCGGGCTCGAAAATAAGCTCTGGAGTGCCGCATCGACGCGGGCGGTGTCGTGCACCGGGGTGGTTTCGATCGTCGGGGCTTCGATGACGCGGGCGCCCAGCGCCTCCAGGTGCTCGCTCAGCGCGCTGGCCTGGTCGCGGGTCCGCGTGACGACGACGGTCTGGCCAAACAGCGGGCGGGATTCGAACCAATTGAGCGTGTCGCGCAGGGTCACGACCTTGCCCACGATCGTGATCGCCGGGCTTCCGATGCCGGCCCGGGCGATGGCGTCGGCGAGGGTTGCGATCGTCGCGACGCACGTCCGCTGACGCGGGGTTGTGCCCCACTGGATGGTGGCCGCCGGCGTCGCGGGGTCCAGGCCGTGGTCGATCAACCGCTGCGCGATCCGCGGCAGCGACTTGATCCCCATGTAAAACGCGAAACAGGGGAGCTTCGCGATGGCGGACCAGTCCAGGTCGCTTGACCCGCTCGCCCGGTCGCGCGTTTTGGCTTCGGCGTCGAGATATTTTTCTTCCTTTTCGTGGCCGGTGATGAGGGTGAAGCTGCTGTTGAAATCGCGATGCGTGACCGGGATCCCCGCGTACGCCGGCGCCGCGATGGCCGCGGTGATCCCCGGCACGACCACGAACGCCAGGCCCGCCTTGGTCAGGACTTCAGCCTCTTCCCCGCCGCGACCAAACACAAAGGGATCGCCCCCTTTCAGCCGCACCACGCGCTGGCCCGCCCGGCCGCGCTCCACCAGCAGCGCGTTGATCTGGTCCTGCGTCATCGAATGACGCGACGCCACCTTCCCCACATAAATGTGCTCCGCCTGCGGCGCGTGCGCCAAAAGCCGGGGCGATGACAGCGCGTCATACACCACGACGTCGGCCTGGCGCAGCAATTCCGCTCCGCGCACGGTAATCAACCCCGGATCGCCCGGCCCCGCACCCACCAGGGCGACACTTCCTCCGCCAAGCGGCCCCGGGGTGGAATCGGCGGTTGCATCAAGCGGCGTGTCGGTCATGGGACGGGGCAGTATAGACCAAACCGCCCCGCGCGTAGATGCCCCGGCTCATCTCGCCCGCCCGCCCGCGCCGGGCGTTCACGCCAAGCGGGCAAACTCGGTCAGATCCACAGGTCGCGGATGAGCTTGAGCTGGTCCCAATCGTCGTGCGAGAACCAGATCGGACATTGCGCGCAGTCGCCCATCAACTCGTTGAAAAATTGCTCGGCATCCTGTTCGATTTGCTCCATGTCGTGCCCGGCCTTGGCGCGGGCGGCGTACTTTTCATCTTCCGCCAGCGCCAGCCGCAACGCTTCGTTGCCGCAATGCTGCCGAATCAGGTCGGCCAGGTCGTGGTAGAACGTCCAGCAGGCGTCCTCGGCATAGCGGGGCGCGTTGCAATGGCGATTGATCGCGTGCTTGAAATACCGCAGCTTCTGCGGCCATCGCAGGTTCGGATCGATCGCCAGCGTGACGTACTGCCCGACTTTCGCCGCCTCGTGGGCGTGAGTGTCGTCCTTCCGCTCGGCGTGCTTGGCCAGACGTGCGTAGTAGGATTCCGGGTGCCCGATTTCGGGCATGGCCGGATAAGTCCGCGGTGCTGCCACCATGTCACCCTCACTTCCTCGCTGACGCGTTCCTTCACAGGCACCGACATCTCGAGAAACGGCAGTCGGTGACCCGACGACGAATCGCAATCCCCCTGAACAACGTGCGATCAGCGGCAAGCCAAAGACGTGAGCGGCTTGCCATGACGCAGTCTAAATCGACCAATACGTTCGGGACAAAGAAAAAATTGCCCCCGATTCCGGAATTTTTCCGGGCGCTCCCGAAACCACCGCCCGCCGGCGGCCCGGCGGATCGCTACCGCCCGGGCAGCCGCCCGGTATACTCCGGCGCATGGCCGCACGACTCGTTGAATTGGTGGAGCGCTTTGGCAGTCCGAACATCGTGCTGGTGGGCGATTTCATGGTCGACCGCTACCTCTTCGGCTCGACCGATCGCGTCTCGCCCGAAGCCCCCATCCCCGTGCTGCGGTTTCGCCGCGAAGAAAACCGGCTCGGCGGGGCGGGGTTCGTGCTGGCGGGGCTCGCCACGCTGGGTGCAAAGGTCGCAGCCATCGGGATTTGCGGAGACGATTCCGCCGGCCGGGTGCTGAACGAAAAGGTCGCCTCCTACAACGCCGACACCAGCGGCATCATCCGGTGCCAGCGCCCGACCGTCGAAAAAGTCCGGCTGCACGGCTCGAGCGAAGACCGCACCGCCCAGCAGATGATCCGGCTGGACATCGAAGAATCCGGCCCCTGCGACCCCGGCACGCAGGACCAGCTCTTCGCCGCCGCCGAGCGTCTCCTGGCCGCCGCTTCGGTCTTGTGCCTGGAGGATTACAATAAGGGCGTTCTCACCGATGCGCTCACGCAACGGCTGATCGCACTCGTCCGCTCCCGGGGCATTCCCGTGCTCGTCGATCCGGCCCGGCTGAACGATTATTCAAAATACAAAGGGGCGACGCTCATCAAGCTGAACCGCCCCGAGGCCGAAAAAGCGACCGGCCTGCCCGTCCGCGACGCCGCCACCTGCGAAGCCGCCGCCGCCAAACTGCTGGAAATGCTCGATCTTGAAGCCGTCGTCGTCACCATGAACGACAAGGGCAGCTTCCTGGCGACGCGGCAGGGCGTGCGCGAGTTGCTCGTGTCGCGCCCGCGCCAGGTCGCCGACGCCACCGGGGCGGGCGACATGGTCCTCACCGCACTGGCCATGGCTCGGGCGGCCGGTTCCGACTGGCACGAGGCGGTGGAACTGGCGAACGTCGTCGGCGGGCTCGAGGTCGAAAAGCTCGGCTGCGTGCCGATCACCCGCGATGAGATCGTCGCCGACATCCTCAGCGAGCAACGCACCACGCGCGGCAAGGAACGCTCGCTCGAATCGCTGCTGGCCGAGCTCAA
>JBQCCH010000577.1:0-3848 GCA_051962375.1 Tepidisphaeraceae bacterium | reverse complement strand
GGACGGCAGATGCCGAGCCTGCAGCAGGGCATCACGAGCGCGGGTCAGTGGGTGATGGCCAATCCGCGCACGATGGCGGTCTACGTCATCATCGCATTGATCGCGGCTTTCGTTTTATATCTGGCTTCTCGGTATGCCTTGCTGTGGCGCATCCACTTTGCGTTCAATTGCCAATTCGAAAAACTGCAGCGCGTCTATGGCAGCTTCCTGGCGTGGTCGCTTCAGCATCGAGCGGCGATCGTGGTGGCCTTTGCGCTGCTGATCGGCGTCTCGATGGTGCTTGCGACCGGCATCGGGCAGGACTTTTTCCCCTCGGTGGACGCCGGCCAGATTCGATTGCACGTCCGAGCGCCGGCCGGCACGCGGATCGAGCAGTCTGAGCGGTATTACGCCGCCGTCCAAGACATCATTCGCCGCGACATCCCGGCAAATGAAGTGGCGGTCATCCTCGACAACATCGGCATTCCCAACAGCTCGATCAATCTTGCCCTCAGCGACGGTTCCGTGAATGCCGCCTCCGAAGGTGAAATCCTGGTCTCGCTGAAGGAAGGTCATCAGCCGACCGTCAACTACATTCGCAAAATCCGTGATGACGTGGCCAAGGAATTGCCGGAGTTGCTGGTCTGGTCAGCCCCGTCCGACATTGCGACGCAGGTGTTGAATTTCGGCTTGCCCGCCTCGATCGATGTGCAGGTTGCCGGGCCGGCATTCAATGGCGAGGCCAACAAAAAGCTTGCCATGGCCATTTCGAATGACCTGGCGAAAGTGCCCGGCGTCACCGATCGGCGTTTGCAGCAGGTGACCAGCGCGCCGGACCTCCGCGTGAACATCGACCGTGCCTTGGCCGACCAGATGGGCGTCACGCAGCGCGACGTCGCGGGCGATCTGTTGGTGTCGCTCAGCTCCACCGCGCAGATCGCGCCGAATTTCTGGCTCAACCCGCAAAACGGCGTGAGCTATCCGATCAACGTGCAAACGCCGCAATACCGCATCACGTCGATAAACGACCTGACCAATACGCCCGTGGTGCCGACCCTTGCCGGCGCGAGCGATGACCAGACTCAATTGCTCGGCAATCTGGCCACGCTGGGTCGCGGCACTACCGCCAGCAACATCACGCACTACGACGTGAAGCCGACTTACGACGTCTTGCTTGGCGTGCAATATCTGGATCTGGGCACGGTCGCTAATTCCGTGCAGAAGGTGATCGACGGCTACAACGGCAAATTGCCGAAGGGCACCACCATTTCACTTCGCGGCCAAGTCGAGAGCATGAACAACTCGTTCCGCGGCATGGAAGTGGGCCTGGTGTTCGCGGTCGTGCTGGTTTACCTGCTGATGGTGATCAACTTTCAGTCATGGCTTGACCCGCTGATCATTCTGATGGCCCTGCCGGGCGCGGGGGCGGGCATCATCTGGATGCTTTGGGCGACGCATACGACATTGAGCGTGCCGTCGCTGATGGGGGCGCTGATGACGATCGGCGTGGCAACCGCGAATGCCATTCTGCTGATCACGTTCGCCAACGATCAGCGGCGGGATCTCGGCATGAATGCCCACGATGCCGCGCTCTCTGCGGGTCTGACCCGACTGCGGCCGGTGTTGATGACCGCCGCTGCGATGATCATCGGCATGCTGCCGATGAGCCTGGGCCTGGGTGAAGGGGGCGAGCAAAATGCCCCGCTGGGCCGGGCCGTCATCGGCGGGTTGTTGATGGCCACCTTCGCGACGCTGATTTTCGTCCCCGTTGTCTACAGCCTTCTGCGTAACAAAGCGCTGGAGACTCACGTGGAAAAGGAACTGCAATAATGGAAACGACAACGAACACCGATCGTCCCGACCTGAACGTCGACGGGCGACACGACGAACCGAAGAAGATCATGGATCAATCCCACCCCTTGACCGACGCCCATGGCGGGCACGATGGGCCGGCGATGGACCTGAAGCCGATCGGGACGGGGAAAGTCGTTTTATTCGGCGTCATCTTCGTGGCGCTGTTTGCGCTGCTGTTTTTCCTGGGCTACTGGCCCGAAATAAAGCAGCGCGGGCTTGCCGAAAAATCCGCCGAAGGGGCCACCGACACCAAGCCGATCGTGGATATCGCCAAGCCGCACGCGCCCGCGGATCTGCCGGCACTGCAGTTGCCGGGGGATGCGCAGGCGTTTCAAGCGACCGCGATCTATCCGCGGACCAACGGCTACTTGAAGCGGCGGCTCGTGGACATCGGCGATCACGTTGAGGCGGGTCAATTGCTGGCCGAGATTGATACGCCGGAAGTCGATGCCCAACTCGCGGCCGCCCAGGCGACGCTCCAGCAAGCCAAGGCCAACGCCCAAAAGGCCAAGGATGATTACGATCTGGCTTCGTCGACCTATGAACGTTACCAGGGCTTCGCGAAGACCGGCGGCGTTACGCAGCAGCAGCTCGACGAGCGAAAGTCGACCTTTACGCAGGCAAAATCCAATCTTGCCGGCACGGAGGCAACGGTGCGGGCCGATGAGGCGGAAGTGCAGCGGCTGACCGCGTTGCAGTCTTACGAAAAGGTTGTCGCTCCCTTCGCCGGAACGATCACCGCTCGCAATTACGACGTTGGGGCGTTGCTCTCCAGCAATGACACGAGCCCCGGCAAGCAGATGTTCGATCTTGCACAGACCGACGTTCTGCGTGTCTTCGTCAATGTGCCGCAAACGTATTCCGATCACGTGAAAAAAGGGCAGCCCGCTCAGTTCCTCGTGACGAATTATCCGGGCAAGAAGTTTGATGGAACCATCGCCCGCACGGCCGGGGCGATCGATCAAGCGTCGCGCACCTTGCGTGTTGAGGTAGACATCCCCAACAAGACGGGCGAGCTGTTCGCCGGCATGTATGGTTACATTCATTATGAGTTGCCTCACCGGCAGCAGGATTTGCTCGTGCCGTCCAGCGCGTTGATTTTCGGGCCCAGCGGCACGCAACTGGCGCTGGTGGACGCATCGAACCGGATCAAATTCACAAAGGTTTCGGTCGGCCGCGACTTGGGGACGGAAATCGAAATCACGCAGGGTATCAATCCGGATGACCGCATTGTGGCGAATCCTGGTGAACGGTTGTCGGACAACGTGGAAGTGCAGATCACGCCGCAGTCGGCCGAGAACGCGAAGGCAACGGCCGTGGCGCCGAGCGCGCCGGCCGCGGGAACGCGGGAGGCGTTGGCCAAATGAGATTTGCGAATTCTCCAACGCTGCGATCCGTGATGAAATCCCGAATCGGCCTGACATCGGCACTGACCGGCCTGCTGTTGATTGGCGGCTGTGCGGTGGATCAGAAAAAAGAAGTGAGCTTGTACCGGAGCGTGCTGGACGCGACGAGCCCTCCGCCGCCCGCATATGACGCCAAGGCGAAGCTGAGCCTGATCGATGCCCTGTCACTGGCGAACGCCAACAATGAACAGATTGCCAGCAGTGGCGAAGACTATGTGCAAGCCTTGATCGCGAAGCAGCGTGCGGTCGCAGGATTCTTGCCGACGGTGAGCTTTCAGCCGGCCTACACCGTTGAGCAACGACCGCGCACGGGGACGTTGAGCACAGCAACCGTCCCCGGCGGGCAGGGCGGTGCAAGCAGCACCGGCTCGGGCAACTCGGGGGCAACGGGCACTGGCTCAGGCGCCGTCGGCAGCACGAGTTCGACGCTCGCCGCGTCGGGGTTGCGACAACTTTCGCCGGATGTGGCGTACAGCCTGCAGGCGCCGGTCGTCGGCAGCATCAACCTGTTCCGCGGCGGCTATGACGTCGCCATCAACAAGGCCGCCGATGCGATTGCGCTGCAGCGGAAGCTGCAATTGCTGGATTTGCAATCGACCGTTCTGGTCG
>JBQCCH010000576.1:0-4128 GCA_051962375.1 Tepidisphaeraceae bacterium | reverse complement strand
CCTGCCAGGCGGGCGTTTCGTCGAACAGCGTGTAGCCGACGTCGAAAAAGAGCCAGTCCAAGTGTTGGAACGCGTCCGTACTCATCAAGATCAACCTCACACGCGTTCGGCGGCGACCAGATCTTCATAGGTTTCGCGGCGGCGGATCACCTTGTAGGCGCTTCCGTCGACCAAAACCTCCGGCGCGCGCGGGCGATTGTTGTAGTTGCTGCTCATCGCAAAGCCATACGCCCCGGCGGTGAAGACGGCCAAGAGGTCGCCGCGCTGCGTCACGGGCAAGAGCCGGTCTTTGGCCAGGTAATCGCCCGACTCGCAAATCGGGCCGACCACATCCACCGTTTCGCCGTTCTTCGGGACGAAGCTTTCATCGCGATTCGCGATGACGTTCCCCTCGCTCGGCCGGGCCGGCCAGACGTAGTGGTAGCTTTCGTAAAGCGTCGGCCGAATGAGGTCATTCATGCCGGCGTCAACGATGACGAATTTTTTCGATCCGCCTTGCTTGCGATACAGAACGCGCGTCAACAGGATGCCGGCATTCCCCACGATGTAGCGGCCCGGCTCCAGGGCGATGTGGTAGTCTTTGCCCTGCAGCAAGGGGACCAGCGCCTTGGCATGCTCGGTGACCGGCAGTGCCTGATCCGGGTTCTTGTAATTCACCGCAAAGCCGCCGCCGAGGTCGAGCCACTCGATCTTGTGCCCTTTGGCCCGCAGACGATCGATGAGAGCGGTCATTTTCTTCACGGCATCGACGTACGGCTGAATTTCGTAGACGGGCGAGCCGATGTGCACGTGCACGCCGCCGATCTTCAGGTTCGACAGATTCTTGTATTGCTCGAAAACCCGCTCGGCCCGTTCGATGTCGACGCCGAACTTGGTTTCTTTCGTTCCCGTCGTGGTCTTGGCGTGGGTCTTGGGGTCGACGTCCGGATTGATGCGCACGGCGCCGATGGCCGTTTTGCCCATTTCGCCGGCGATGCGGTCGATGTTCTCGATCTCGGCCTCCGACTCAATATTGAAAGCGGCGATGCCGACATCGATGGCGTCGCGGATTTCCTGGTCGGTCTTGCCGACGCCGGCGTAGATGATCTTTTTCGGATCACCGCCCGCCTGCAGGGCGCGGTACAACTCGCCGCCGCTGGTCACGTCAAACCCGCACCCTTGCTCCGCCAGCACCCGGCACAGGTTGATGTTGCCCGACGATTTGATGCTGAAGCAGATGGTGGGATTAATCGCCTTAAAGCTGTCGGCCACCTGATGATAGTGGTGCAGGAGGGTGGCCTTTGAGTAGACGTAGGCGGGGGTGCCGACGTTTTCCGCGATCGTTTCGGCGGCAACGTCTTCGCAATAGAGCTGACCGTTCTTGTAGTTGAAAAAATCCATGGAGGGGGGATTTTCGCCGGTTCCGTCGCCGACGCAATGGCTGCGGGCATCGCGGCGCATTTCCGGACGCTGGCTTTGCCGCAAAGCGCCAGCCCAAGGTCTGCCTGGGCGATTTGGGCAAGGCATCGCCCCGTCATCCGCCGTTCACTCCGGGGCCGTTGCTTGGCGAGGCATCGGTTCTCGGAATTTAACCGATCTTCATCTCGGTAGACCTACGCTTTGATCCAGAGGGAAAGCACCTATGGAACTCCGTTCGGCCCACACGCCTTGGTCATCACCCAGCCCCGTCCCTTTGCCTTCGCCCGCACTCGACCATGACTTGTCCGTTGACGTCGCCATCATCGGCAGCGGCATCAGCGGGGCATTGATTGCTTATCACCTGTTGCGGGCGAATCTGGGCTCCGTCGTCATGCTGGATCGGCGTGATATTTCGAAAGGCAGCATCGGCGCCAGCACGGCGCTCTTGCAGTACGAAATGGACACGCGGCTGACCGATCTCAAAGCTCAGATCGGGTGTCGCGATGCCGAGCGCGCTTACCAGCTCTGCCTGGAAGCGCTTGGCCATTTCGATGAAATCGTCACCAACCTCGGCGGCGACTGCGGCTACTCACGCCGGCAGAGTCTGTACCTGTCTGGCGATGCCGCAGATGCGATCGCACTCTACGACGAATACTTGGCCCGAAAATCGGCGGGCATTGCGGTCGAATACCTGGATGAAGCGGCACTCCGCCGGGCGTATGGCATCCATCGCGAGGCCGCGATCCGCTCGAAGGATGCGGCCGAAGTCGATCCCGCCCGGCTGACGCGCCGCCTGCTCGTCGATGCCCTCGCCCGTGGGATGAAGCTGCATGGAAACACCGGCGTGAAACGATACGAGCCGACGGCGGATGGCGTCATCCTCCACACCGAAGCCGGCCCTGTCGTTCGGGCCAAAAAAGTCATCTTCGCAACCGGCTACGAAACGCAGGAATTTCTCGGGCAATCGTTCGTGTCGCTGAGCACCACCTTTGCCGTCGTCAGTGAGCCCGTCCATTCCTTCGGCCCGTGGCATGACCGTTGCCTGGTCTGGGAGGCGGCCGATCCGTATTTCTACTGCAGGACGACGCAGGATCATCGCATCATCATCGGCGGCGAAGACGAACCCCTGCTCGACCCGGCCGCGCGGGATCGAATGATCCCTGCAAAGACGCAGACGCTGGTCGAACAATTTCACACGCTTTTCCCCGAGATCGACTTTCGGCCGAGCAAAACGTGGGCGGGCACTTTTGCCGCCTCCGACGATTCGATGCCCTACATCGGCCAGCACCCGCGCTTTCCGAACGGCTACTTCGCCCTAGGCTATGGCGGGAACGGGATCACCTTCGCGCTGATCGCCGCCCGGCTGATACGAGATGATCTGCGGGGCGAGCTGAATGAGGACGGACGGTTATTCGCCTTCGATCGAAACACGCGTCGCCCCGATGCGGCCCTCGCCGCCGGTTGACCCGTCGGCCTGCTGAATGCGATGACGCAAACACGTCTCGCAAAGGCACGACGCTGCCGCCGTCGGCACGGGGACGACCGCCGGCAGGTCAAAGCACCAGCAGTGGCCCGAAGCCAGTCCGCAATTCGTGGATTGCCCGCATGCGCATCGGGCAGCACCGCTCTCGGCCGATGGTGAATGGCTCACAGGTGCGTCCTCTCTACCGATTGGGCGATTGCAGATAATCCCACGCTGCCTTGGCCGTGCCGGTTGCGGTGGTGACGAAGGGATACAGTTCCACCGTCACCCAATCCTCGTAGCCGACCTCATCGAGCGCTTTGAAAATCTCGTCAAAATCGATCACCCCCTGGCCGGGCGTGAGGTGCTGGTGCACGTGATTCGCACCGATGTCTTCCAGATGCAGATGCACGATCTGCTCCGACATCGCCCGAATGACGCTGGCCGGGTCGTCGCCGACGCAAAACAGATGCCCGAGGTCGCAGTTCATTTTGACGGCCGATTCGGCGGGGAAGAAGTTCCGCTTAAACTGCAAATATTCGTCTGCCGTCTGAATCAGAAGGCCGGGCTCGGGTTCGATCGCCAGGGTGACACCGCAGGCTCGCGCCGTTGCCACGCACTCGCCGAGCGCCTCGGCAAATCGGTCGGCCGCCTGCGGATAGGTGAGCCCCGTCCCAATCATCGGACCGCCCGGCTGGATGCTGAGCGTTTTTACGCCGAATTCCTGCGCCAATTCCAGCGATCGCTTCGTGTGATCGATCCGAAGGGCTCGCCGCGTGCGATCGGCGGTGATCCAGGTCGGGTGATAGGTATCGCCGTGCACGAAGCAGGTGAAGGCGTTGACATTGCTCACCACAATACCGCGGTCGGACAATTGCTTAAGCGTGTCGCGCCGCCGGGCCGCGTCGAAGGTGGGGGGCCACGCGTGATGCAGATCGGCCATCAACTCCACGCCCGCATAGCCGATGTCCGCAACCGCATCGATCGCCTCGGCCAGCGTGTTTTTCTTGAAGGCATTCGATGAAAAGGCGAGCCGTCGCATGCGGGCCATCCTAGACCCATCGGTTTTGCGTTGCCACAGCGCCCCGGCCATGGTGCAATGCGTCGGCATGGACCCGCCTGTTCTGGAATACGCACCGGCTGCACCCGTTGTCCGACCCGTTCGGCGCGTGCTCCGGTGGATGATTTTCGGATTGACGGCGATCATGGTCATCGTGCTTCTCAAAAATGCGATCGCTGCGCAAATGGCGTCATGGAAGCATCACGAG
>JBQCCH010000575.1:0-4391 GCA_051962375.1 Tepidisphaeraceae bacterium | reverse complement strand
ACGATCCGCACGGGGTGACCGTGCTCATCGCGAGCAACCACTTGCCCGCGGATTTCCACCCACTTCATCTCACCATCCGCGTTTTTCAGCCGAACGCTGACTGTCAGCACATCGGTTTCGCCGCGCGTGACAGGCGTGGTCACAGATCGGAATCGTTCGCGGTCTTGTTCGTCCATCCGCGCGAAGACTTGCTGCGGATCAAATATGCCGCCGTTCGGCTGCAGGCCGAGAAGTTGCGACCATCCCGGGGAGATGTACAGCCCGGTTTCCCGAGACCAATCCCAATAGCCATCACCGGTCGCGTTCAAAGCCATGGACAGCCGCTGTTCGTTGATGATGAGTCGTTGCTGCTCGCACAGCAGCGCTTTTTTTGTCGACTCTAGCGACTCCAGGAGCTCGTTCACCGGCCGCGCCAATCGAGCCATTTCGTCGCTGCCGCCTAGCGTGATCCGCCGCGACAGGTCGCCGGTGTTTGCCAGCTGGTTGAGCTGACGGGAGAACTTGCTGACGCGCGACAGCACCAGGGTCTCAAACAGCCAGAAGGTCAGGCCGCCCAGGAGCAAGCCCGTCCAGGCGAGTTCGATGGCAAAAGTCGAGACCGCGCGTTGCCCCTGGACATACGCATCCCGCGTCATCGTCGTATGCGCCAGCGCCACCGGCACGCCCGCGAAATCGACAAGCGGCAAATAGGCGGAGAGCCATTCGTCACTCTCCGGCTTCGAAAAGATTCGATTCGGCTGCGAAAGGCATTGGTCCAGGATCGAACGTTCCTTCTCGCCGGCCAGATGGAGGATTTCTACGCGTTGTTCGCAGGTGGCCTGGATCCGCGCGATCTCTCGATCCGAGATTTTGCGGGCGAACAGACACGTGCCGGAAGATTCGCCGTTGCCGTCGGTCGGCAGGATGGGGCCGGCGGCGAACTCATAGAGATTGGCGCCTTCCCGTATCAGGCCAAGTGTTTTCTGGGTCCGGGCGTGGGAGAGGCGACCCTTCGGGCGTAATTCATTAAGCAGCACGGAGTCGATCGTGCACGGCTCCCCATTTTCGTCGGCCGCCAGGGTTAATTTCGGATCACCGTCGCGATTCACGTAGGCCACCGCCGAGAGGTGCATCTCTCCCAAGGTGGTCGGAGAAAAATTCCGCTTCGCGAAATCGGGCATCTGCCCGGCGATGAAGCGCTGCGCATCAGTCCAGTGCGACCAGTCTCGCAACTGCATTCCCAATTGGCGACAGCGTTCTTCGATCTGGTCCTGAACTTCCCGAGTCAACCGAGGAAGCCGCGCCTGCTCCAGTGCCGCAAATCGAGGTTCGAACATGCCCTTGGTGACGATGTACATCACCGACACCAGCAAAACCACGGTGGCGGCCAGACTGAAGAGAACCTTGAGGCGAATGGGCATCGTGTGTGCACGGAGCATCCGCGCAACACAATTATCGGTCAGACAGGCGGCCAGGATTGACCGATTTTTTATTGATTGCCGTCGAACATGCTGAGCTGTTCGCGTTCAAAGCTGAACTTGCTCACGGTCCGGTCGATCGGCACCTTATATCGCCCAGACCAGCAGGCGGTGCATGCTTGCTCATCGGCAAGCCCGGTTGCCAGCAGTGTCCCTTCGAGCGACAGGTAGGCCAGCGAATCCACTTCGATGAAATCGCGGATTTCCTCGATCGACCGATCATGGGCGATGAGCTCATGCGGGCTGGCAAAATCGATGCCGTAGTAGCACGGATGCCGGATCGGAGGACAGGATATCCGGAGGTGAATCTCCTTCGCGCCGGCGCGTCGCAGGGCCCGCATCTTTGATCGAGTCGTCGTCCCGCGCACGATCGAGTCATCGACGACGACCAGCCGCTGCCCCCGGACGAGGTCGCCGATGATGTTTAACTTCAGATTAACGGCCCGGTCGCGGGCGGCTTGATCGGGGAGAATGAACGTTCGGCCGACAAAGCGGTTGGGAACGATCGCCTCAACGAAATTGATGCCCGATTGCTTGCTGAACCCCAAGGCCGCCGTTCGGCCGGAATCGGGCATGGGGATGACGCAATCCGCCGCGGCAGGTGACTCTTTGGCAAGTTGGCGACCCAGCGCTTCACGCACCCGCTGCACGTTCACGCCAAACACATTGCTGGCCGGGTTGGCGAAATAGACGTGTTCAAACACGCATTGCGCCAAGGCCGCCGCCGGCTGCGCGAAAAAGCGGCTGCTGATGCCGGCGTCGCTGATGGTCACGATTTCGCCGGGCGACACATCCCGGATGTATTCCGCCCCGACCGCATCGAATGCACACGTTTCACTCGCCACGACGTACTGCCCTTCCGGCATCTTCCCAATCGAGAGCGGGCGGATGCCCCAGGGGTCGCGCGCGGCTTCGATTCGATCCGGAAAGAGAAACAGGAGCGAAAACGCTCCCTGCAAATGCCGCAGCACATGGGGCAACGCGTCGTTTTTCTCCGCGTGCGACGGCTTGGCCATCAGGTGAACGATGATCTCGGTGTCGGTTGTGCTCTGGAAAATGTGCCCCTGGGCTTCGTATTGCTCACGGAGCAGCGGCGCATTGATCAGGTTGCCATTATGGGCGATGGCGACCGGTCCCAGGCGATGCTGCCGCAACAGGGGCTGGGCATTGCAAAGCTTGCTGGATCCGGTGGTCGAGTATCGCACGTGGCCGATCGCGCCGGTGCCGGCGAGCTCTTCTTTGAGCATGCGCGGCGTGAAGACCTGAGACACCAAGCCCATGCCGGTGTGGCCTTCCAGATCGGTTCCCGTCGTAACAGCGATCCCGGCCGACTCCTGGCCGCGATGCTGCTGGGCGAAGATGCCCATGTACGTGATCTGCGAAGCGAGCGGCGTCCCCCAGATGCCGAACACCCCGCACTTTTCCTTCTTTTCGTACGAATCATCGGCCGGAAGTACAGTCAGCGAATGGCTCCGAGGAGTGATCATGGTTTGGACTCGCCACAATAGCCGTTCTGCTCTGGACCGGCAACAGCGAGGCCAACCCGCCGGGCGGCCGGCAATTCACTTCCGGGCGGCCGAGCGCCCGGTTTGGCATCGTGCCAATGACGAGTTAGCGTATCCGCCCATGAAAACCTTGGCCGCTGCTACAATTGCGCTCGCTGCATCCGTTGCCATCGCTCAGGCAGACACCTTGCCGCTCGGGTCGCTCGATGTGAAGGCGATTCATCAAGGATTCGGTCGGCCCGTCGCGAATCAGTCGATCGGTCATCATCCGTTGACGATCAACGGGCAGGTCTTCAAAAACGGCATCGGCACCCATGCCGAGAGCGAGTGGACCTTGCACCTTGGCGGCCAGTCCCATCGCTTCACGGCAAAAGTGGGTGTGGACGATGAGGAGGCGAACCCGAAATCGTCCGTTCGTTTTTTCGTCATCGGCGATGCCAAGGTGCTCTGGAAAAGCGATGTCATCCGCGCCAAAGAAGCTGCAGTGGACTGCTCGGTCGATCTGACCGGCGTGCAGGACCTGACGCTGTATGTCAGCGACGCCGGCGACGGAAATATGTTCGATCATGCGGACTGGGCCGACGCGCAGATTGAATACACGGGCGAGGCGCCCAAAAGCGCGACCCTGCCGGTGGAGTCGGCCGAGATCCTGACACCGAAACCGGCGGCCACGCCTCGCATCACCGGTGCGGCGGTGTTCGGCGTGCGTCCCGGTTCGCCAATCCTCTACACCGTGTCGGCGACTGGTGATAAGCCGATGAAATTCGCCGCCAGCGGCTTGCCCGAGGGCGCCAGCTTCGATGCCACTACCGGGCAGCTCAGCGGGTCGGTCAAGCAGCCGGGCACCTATGACATCACGCTCACGGCCACCAATGACAAAGGCTCGGCGACGCGTGCGTTCAAGCTGGAGGTGGGCAACACAATCGCACTGACCCCGCCGATGGGATGGAACAGCTGGAATTGCTTCGCCGGCGCCGTGACCGAAGAGCGTGTGAAGTCGGCGGCCGACGCGATGGTCAACAGCGGGTTGGTGGATCACGGCTGGACTTACATCAATGTCGACGATTTCTGGCAGGTTCATCGCGACAGCAAGGACCCCACACTGCAAGGCCCGCAACGAGATCCGAACGGCGTGATCCTGCCGAACCCGCGCTTCCCTGACATGAAAGGCTTGGCCGACTACATCCATGCCAAGGGCCTGAAAGCGGGGCTGTATTCGTCGCCGGGTCTTTGGACGTGCGGCGGATGCGTGGGCAGCTATCAGCATGAGGCCCAAGACGCTCAGACTTACGCCCAGTGGGGATTCGATTACCTGAAATACGACTGGTGCAGCTACGGGAGCGTCGCGGACAAGATTCGGCACAGCCCGAACCCGCCCACCGCGCTTCAGATTCAGCAAGCACCGTATCAATTGATGGGCGACGAATTG
>JBQCCH010000574.1:0-2910 GCA_051962375.1 Tepidisphaeraceae bacterium | reverse complement strand
GGTTCGGCCAGCGCCAGGTGCGCGAAATCGGGCGAGCCGTCCGGGTTGGTTTTGAAAAAATCGCCGCCATAGGTCCAGATGATGTTGCGCAGCGTGTCGGGCCAGATCTGGAAGAGCGTGCCGTAGATGTTCCGCCCCTCAAAGCCGGGTGTGCCGTTGAGGTCGCGGATCTTTCGCATGTCGGCTTCGAACGTCGGCCAGTCCCAGCCGTTTTTCTGGATCGCGCGCCAATCGATGCCGGCCTTTTCGAAGAGATTGACGTTGATGTAGAAGACGGCCGTCGTGAAATCCTTGGGCAGGCCGTACAGCTTGCCGTGGCCGATCGCGCCGGTGGCCGTGTCGTAATGGAATGCGTCCATCAGGATCGGCCAGAAGTCTTTTTTCCAGGCCTCGGGCTCCTGGGCAAAATACTTGTCCAGCGGGGCGATCAGCTTGTTGTCGGCTAACTCCGGCAGCAGCACCGGCGGCAGATAAAAGACGTCCGGCGGATCGTCGGCGGCCATCATCGTCTTGAGCTTGTTCGCGAAATCGCCGGCGCCTGGGTTGATGCGCACGATCCGCACATTCCCATGCTCGGCCTGATAGCGCTTCACCAGGTCATCCACGATCTTGTCTTCGGCGGGGTCGCCCCAGTGGAGCACGGTAAGTTCGATCGGGCGCTTGGCCAACTCGCGGGAGTGCACGAATACGCGGCGACCGACATCGAAGAAGGCCCACCCCACCACGACGACCACGCAAATGCCCATGATCCATCTAAAAATCGATGCCGCTCGCGCCATGAGGTCTCCGCTTGCCTGGCCCGCGGGGCTCGCCCGGGCCGCCCATCCGTGTCATTCCCCGCCGTGCCGCTCAAACCCTCAAGGCTTGTCCGCCAGAATCGCGAGGTCGTAAGCGCCGACATTCACCGTGAGCGAACCCTGGTCGGCCACGATCGGTCGAGCGTCGGATTTCACCACCAACCGAGCCCGTGCCGAGCTGTCGGCCGCGGGGTCGTCCACCTGGACCGAATCTCGATCAGCATAGTTGATGAAAGTCTGCTTTCCATCGTCATCGCCGGCCGAAAACGTAATCTTTTGCGATTTTTCATTTCGGTTGAAGACGACATACACGCGCTGCGTCGGCGATTGCCGCGCGAAAACGAAGGTGCCGTGGGCATCGTCAGTCAACACGGGATAAAAATCGCCCGATTGCAGTGCCGGCAACGCGGCGCGAATGGCAATCAGGGCTTGATACCGCTGAAAGACCGCGGGATTGAATCCCACCTGCGGGTCGTCGAATTTCATGCCCGGCCAGGTCATCGGCTGGCGATCTGACGGATCATCCGGCGACCACATACCCGCTTCATCGCCGTAGTAAAACATCAGCGCGCCCAAGAAAGTCATCTGCATGCCCACCGCCTGCAGCATGCGTTGGCGTTCGAGTGGCGTGGGCTTGCGCGGGTCGTAGTGTTTGCCTTCCGGGTCCTGCATGCGATTGCCGGCATCGTAGGCGCGGTCTGGATTGACGAACATGCTGGCCAGCCGGTCGGTGTCGTGGCTGTCGAACAGGTTCATCATGACGCGGGACGCCTGCTGCGGGTACATGTACACCAGTTCAGCCATCCGCCGCGCGTAAGCGTCCGGCGTCATCGCATGCGACCGATTGGCAAAGAATTCGAGCGTCGGCATGGCGAACTGGTAATTCATCACCGCATCAAACTGCTTGCCGTCGTTGATCCACGCCTGGGCGGGGGACCAGATTTCGCCGCTGATGTAAGCATCGGGCTTGGTGGATTTCACCAGCTGTCGCCACGCCACCCAGAACGGGTGCGGGATCTCATTGGCCGCATCCAGGCGGAAGCCGTCCACGCCGCGCGTGGGATCGCCATCGGGCGCGAGCCATCGCTTGGTGATCGCCATGATGTGCTGATACGGGCCGGGCGCGAGTCCGGTGTTTGGATCTTTCTTCCACGCCGGCAGGTGCCCGTTCGGGCCATCCCACGCTTTCCATTGAATGCCGCCCGGCTTGCCGTGCACGGCATACGGGTCCTGCATTTTGTGCCAGTTCGCGGGATTGCCCCAGTCGGTGATTTCAAACCAGTCGGCATACTTGCTGTTCTTGCCGTGCTCCAGCACGTCCTGGAAAAACGGATCGGCACGCCCGACGTGGTTGAAGACGCCGTCGATCACGACCTTGAACCCTTGTTGGTGCGCGTCGGCGAGAAAGTTGAGAAAGACTTTGTCGCTGGCCGACCATTTCCAGGTGGCTGGGTCTTCGGTTTCGCCGGCGACGGGCCAATCCCCTTTCACGCCGAAGTGATTGTCGACGTGCCGATAATCGGTCGTGTCGTACTTGTGCATCGATTCGGCTTCGAAAATGGGGTTCAGGTAGATCGCGTTGATGCCGAGCTTCCGCAGGTAGGGCAGCGCCTGGTCGATGCCCTGGATGTCGCCGCCGTAGCGGCGCTTCCAGACGTTGCCCTTGCCTTCATAGAAGTTGGCCATGCCCGGCGCTTCGCCCGGCTGGGTTGAGAACCAACGGCTCGTCCAACGAATCAATTGATCGTCGGCGTCATTGGTCGGATCGTTCGAAGGATCGCCGTTGCGAAACCGCTCGGGAAAAATCTGGTACCACACCGCATGCTCGGCCCAAGCGGGGGTGACAAAGCTGGGCTGCATCCGCACGCTCTGCGCGGCGGGCCGCATCTGGCTCAGCGCATCGAACACCTTGCCGTGCGACCAATAGACGTCGGCCGAGCCGTCGACCAACTCAAAGCCGTACTCCACTGGCTTGCCCGCCAGATCGCTCGGCACGTCAACGAGCCCGCCGTACAGGTCGTAGCCGAGCTGCGAGTCGAGCTTGTGCAATTCCTGCTTCGACCAGTCCGACCCGGTCTCACCGCCGCTGCGAACATACACGTGCTGCACATCG
>JBQCCH010000573.1:0-3850 GCA_051962375.1 Tepidisphaeraceae bacterium | reverse complement strand
CCAGGCGGGAGACACCAGGGGCAGTGCCGCGTAGGTGACGGTGATGCCGTCGATGCTCGCCGTCTGCGTGCCCAGCGTGAAGCCGCGCCCGCGCGTGAAGGTGTGGCCGGTGTTGGAGAGGAAGATCGAAAGCGCGCCGATGGACTGCTTAGCCTTGAGGACGTTGGAGAGCTTGTTCACCAGCACGCCGCCGAGCGCCGAGGAGCCGCCGACGTGCGGTGCGGTGTAGGCGAGCCATTGGGTTCCGAGCGAGGCCAGCAAATCGGTCTGGATATTCTTGCCCACCGCCAGCGTTGCCGCGCCGAGCGCTTTATCGAACATGTCCTGTGCTGGCGGGTAGGTGTCGCCGGCGACTTGCCGCACGACGCCGACCAGCTTCAGCAAATCCAGCGAAGACTGGGCGACCGAGTAAGCGCCGGCCGGGGCGCGCTTGAGCAGATCGGCGTCGACGGGGCCGGACTCGGCGAGCGACACCAGGCCCGTTCGCGGCGACGGCGCCGACAGAAATACCTCTGTTTGCCAATCGCGGCCGGCGAATGCTTCCGAAACCGCCAGCGCGTGAACGCCATTCAATCCGGAGGAGATCAGGAACTTCTGCGCGCTCTCGATCACTTGGGCGTTGTTATCTGATTTCCCCTGCGTGGACAGCCATTGCACCGCAGCGATGCGGGCGGCATCGATATTGATGAACGCGAGCATCGATCCCTGCCCGTTCACTTGCGCGACGGCACTCTTGAACAATGGCGCGTCGGCGAGCGTGGGTTCGTCGGCCCGCAGTGAAGCGGCCCCGTTGACCGAAAAGCAGACCATGCCGTCCGCGAGCGACGTTTGCGCCTGCACCTGGGGCGGGAGAGCCGCGGCGAAGGCGTCAAACGCTTTTTTCACTTCGTCCGCGTCATTCCCGGCCTGGCACAGCAGCGCACCGTGGGGCCACCGACCGGCGGGAAGCGTGATGTAGAACGCGGTCGTGTGACGGATGGCCTCGCGCATCACCGCCGCGCCGGCACGGGCGAGTTCGGCCTGGCGCGGCGCCTCGCGGGCGATGCTCAAGCCGATGGCCGGAATCGTGTCGTCGACAAATTGATTGATCGCCGATTCTCTGACAATCGCTTCCCACTTGGAGCCGGCGAAGCCGGGTTGGGCATCGTTCGTGCCGCGCCACCCCACATACACCGCGGCATCGGCCGGCACACGATCGGCCAGTGGCTGTGCTTGAACGATCGACGTCCCGCCCAGTGCCAACGCCAATGTCGCGCCCACCGCCGCCCATCCGCACCGCCATCGATTCATGATCCACTCCCTAACGTGTGGCCGCCAAGCTTATTTGCCAATGCAAAATCCTGCAAAGATTTTCCCGAGCACATCGTCCGGCGTGACTTGGCCGAGGACTTGCCCGATGGCGTCGAGCGCGTGCCGAAGGTCGTGGGCGATCATCTCCGCGAGCGGACGGGGCTGGGCGAGCGCCGCGCGGAGCGTGCGCTGGGCTTCTTCGATCGCCGCGACGTGGCGGGCGTTGAGCGCGAGGGCGGCGCCCGCGGTCGACTGCGTGAAGGCCAGGTCATTCATCCGCGCCTTCAACTCGGCAAGCCCCGCGCCGCTTTTGGCGGACAGCACAAGGGCATGCTGCGGACCGGCGTATGCAAACATCGCGGAGCCGCCCGGGAGCAGGTCGGCCTTGCTGCGGACGACCAAATCCGCCGGCCGATCAAGCGGGATCGGATCGGCGGCGTCGGCGTCTTCGGTGGCGTCGATGACCTGAATCACAAAGTCGGCCTGGGCGAACACATCGTGAGCGCGGCGCTGCATCTGCTCGGCGATCGATCGGCGGACCGGATCGGTCTCGCGGATCGGCTCAAGGCCGGCGACGTCGACCAGCGTGACTCGGCCGCGGGGTAGATGAACGTGGGTGCTGAGCGCGTCGCGTGTCGTGCCGGCAATCGGTGAGACGACCGCTCGCTCCACACCGGCCAGGGCATTGAGCAGTGTGCTCTTGCCCGCATTGGGGCGGCCGACCAAGACAAACATCGGCTCGTGCGACAACCGCTCGAAGCGTGCGGTGTTGGACGTCAGGTCGTCGAGTTCGACGAGAATCGAGCGGAGGCGCTGCCGCAGGTCATCCGGGGAGATGAAGGAGATGTCTTCTTCGGCGAAATCAATCCCCGCTTCCACCAGCGACAGCGTATCGACCACCGATTGCAGGATCGGCTGCAGCCGGCGTGACAGTTCGCCGGCCATCAATTGTCGGGCGGCCTGCAGTTCGTCGGCGTGCTGGGCGTGGATCGCCAGCGCCACGCCCTCGGCGGCGGCAAGATCGAGCCTGCCGTTCAGAAAAGCGCGGGCGGTGAATTCGCCCGGCTCGGCTGGGCGGGCGCCCCGAGCGATCACCGCATCGACAACCGTCTGCGCCAGCAGCACGTTGCCGGGGATATGAAATTCGACCAGGTCATCGCCGGTGTAACTGCGTGGCCCGCGAAACACATACACCCAGGCCGGCACGCGCAAGCCGTCGACGGCCAATCGCACATGCGAGGCATGACCGCCGGCGGTATCCAGGTCGGCGCTGAAGTGGGTGGCGAGCGAAATCGCGCGGGGCCCGGACACTCGCACGATCAGTCGGGCCGCGGGTGCGACGGCGCTGCTGATCGCGACGATGTCATCCGTCAGATTCATGATCGATCGGCGGCCGTCACCGCTTGCGGTTGCGGGCCTGGCGCTCGGCGTCTTCGCGGGCCTTGTCGGCCATCGCCTGAAGCTTGGTGAACCAGCCCATCAGGCCGCCCCCCTGCTTTTTCGGCTCGGCATCGCGGGCATCGAGCACTTCGCCGTCGACGATCAACGGCCCGGTCTTGGCGGCCGCTTCTCGCTCGGCGATGTGCTTGCGAACGATCTTGCTCTCAATGATGCCGAACACCGTGCTCGTGAAGATGTACAGGTTCAGCCCCGACGGGCTGCTGTAGAGCATCAGCGGGAACAGCAGCGTCATCCACTGCATCATCTTCTGCTGCTGCTGTTGTTCCGGCGTCGTGGCCGGAGGCTTGGGCGTGAACTTCTGCTGCAGGAAGTAGGCGACGCCCATCAGGATCGGCAGCACGTTGATGCCGTCGAAATGAAAGAGCAGGAACTGGATCGGTGAGGAGAACTTGATCAGGTGATCCGGCTGAGACAGGTCCTTGATCCAGGTCAGCCCATACAGGAACGGCTGTTGCCGCAGCTCAAATGTGCTGGACAAGCCGCTGTAGAGCGCGATCCAGATCGGCATCTGCAGGAACATCGGCAGGCAGCCGAGCACGGGGGTGGCGCCGTGGCTCTTGTAGAACTGCATCATCGCGCGGTTCATGGCCTCTTTGTCGTCGCCGTATTTCTTCTTGATGCGCTCGATTTCCGGCCCCATTTTGCCCATCTGGGCCATGTTGACCTGCGAGCGCTTCGTGATCGGGTGAAGGATCGCGCGGACGAGGAACACCAGCGCGATGATCGCCAGGCCCCAGTCGCGAAGGACCGCGTGGAAGACGCCCAGCAGCATCATCAGCACGTCGACCAGCCAGGAGAACGTGCACCAGGCGCAGGAGCTGGTGATGTCGAGCGTGTGCTGGTACTCGATCCCCGGCGCCGCGTAGTAGGCATTCTTCAGGAGATCGCGCTGGCGCGGCCCGAAGAAGACCTTGGCGGCCACGGTTTGGCTGGCGCCGGGCGCGAGGGTCATGTCGGTGGTCTGCAGTTGCAGGGCGACTTCACGCAGATGGGCGTCGGCGTCGGGGTTGAGCGCGGTGGCGCTGGCGTCCTTGATCCAGGACGTTTTTTCCGGCCGAACGATGCCGTTGAAATAGTTGCCGCCGGCGCCGAACCACAG
>JBQCCH010000572.1:0-4491 GCA_051962375.1 Tepidisphaeraceae bacterium | reverse complement strand
TGCGTATGACGCGGAGAATCCGGAAGGAACGCTCGACGATTATCTGGCACAAGTCAGCTTGATGAGCGATGCCGACAAGATCAAGGGGGCGGGCGGTGCGGTCACCCTGATGACGCTGCACGCCGCCAAGGGGCTGGAGTTTCCGGTTGTCGCGATGATTGGGCTGGAAGAAGGCGTGTTGCCGCACTCGCGTGCCCGCACGAGTCCGGACGATCTTGAAGAAGAGCGCCGGCTGTGCTTTGTGGGCATCACGCGGGCTCAGCAGCAGATCTTCCTCTCGCGTGCTTACGCCCGAACGATGATGGGCCGGCGAGAACGCACGGTGCAGTCGCCGTTCATCAAGGAGATGCCGCAAGACTACATCGAAACGATCGATCACACCGCGACGAACTACGACGCATACGGCGATTCGCACTTTGAAGCAGACGTGCGGCGCGGGCAGATGGTGCGCCACCCGATGTTTGGGATGGGACAGGTTGCCGAAGTAATGGATGCCGGCGTGCGGACGCGCGTGATCGTCGACTTCGCCCGGGTGGGCCGGAAAACACTCATCCTGGAGCAGGCAAATCTGCAGGTGCTTGGATAGCGTCCGATGGGGCGTGGCGGTCTGAGCGGATGCCTGCGCACGCCCGGATGGGATCAGCCGGCGTCCACCTTCATCACGCCGCGCTGGCGCTTGACCGCAATGATCCGGGTCTTGAGCGTCTCCAGCAACTGCCGTGGATGGGAAAGGCTTCTCAGCAGCAACTTGGGATTGCTTCGGTCGTGGCTGACGATGGTGATCGTGCCGACATTAAAAAGTTGATCGAGCGGGCTCTGCCGCAGGCTCACGTCTTCGACGTGCCAGAGTTCGAGCGTGTCCATTTCCTTGAACAGCAGGCCGCTGTCGACGTCGATCCGGTAGTTGGTGATTCGGTAATACTCCCGGCGAACGAGCAGCGACGGGAGCGACCAGCACAGCAGCGCGATCGCAACACCACCCACCACATACCACCGACTGATTGTTCCGCCGAAGTAGAGGATCAGGGACGGGATCGCAATAAAAAGCAGGCCGATCACCGTCCACACAAACAGCAGCCCCAGTTCGCCGCGAAGCTTGGGCGATCCTTCGTAGTAAGTCACCTGGATGTCATCGGCCGTGGTGACGTCCGGATCCGGGTGCGGGCTCGGCGGGTGCAGCGGCGATGATGGATCGGTCATGGCGTTATCTCCGAGAGTTTGAGAATTCGATCCCAGAGCTTCTGCGGCATGGGCATTACGCTTAATCGCGCTTGGCGGACCAGGTCCGAGCCCTCAAACAGCGAGTCGGCCTTGATCGTCTTGAGTCCGACAGGGTTTTTGAGCTTCGCTTGAGGCTTTAAATCGATGACCAACGCCTTGGGGTCATCCAACTGTGGGTCAGGATAAGCAGCCTTCACCACCTGGGCGATGCCGACAACCGCCTTCTCATCGCCGGTGTGGTAGATGAATGCCAGATCGCCCACCCGGATCTCCCGCATGTGCTTTAGGGCCGCGTTATTCGCGACGCCGTCCCAGACTGTTTTTTTGTCACGCACGAGGTCGTCGTAACTGTAAACGTCTGGTTCTGACTTCAGCAACCACAAGCCCATGGCGAGCCCTCCGGAGCATCGTGCGATAGCGGCATTTCGATCACACCAGGGAATGGCCTTAGATCACCAGCTTGGATGCCGGCGACGCGCCGGTGTCATCGCCCGCTGCTCCCGCTCGCGCGAGGGGTTTCTGCCAGGTTTGGCTGATCTTTCGAAGCAGATCAGTCAGCTCATACTCTGCCATCGAATAGCTTTTGAACTTCAGGTGCGAGGCAATCTGCGTCTGGAGGGCTTCGAAGGATCGGCGCTGCTCCTCCGTCGGCGGCAGGCCGGCGCGCTCATTGTGGGTGATCTGGGTGAGCACCGCGTTGAAGTCTTTGAGCAAGCGCGAAGCGTCCGGATCATCTTGCAAGGCTTTTTGGGCTTGCTTGTACTTTTCGACAACGGGATGCTCCGCCAACAGGTCGGCGACTTTGCTGGCGGCATCGAGAATGGCTTGAGTGTCTGCGGGCATGTGCTCCTTTTTCCTTCCCGTTATGATAGGGGAGCCGATGACGCGATACCACCCAACTGCACCCCCGCTCTCGCGATACCATCGCCAGTCGCTGCTTCCGCAAATCGGAACGCCCGGGCAAGAGCGCCTTCGACAGGCCTCCGTTCTGCTGATCGGTGTTGGCGCGCTCGGAACAACCCTTGCGGAGCAGCTCGCCCGCGCCGGGGTCGGGCGGCTGACGATCGTCGACCGCGACATTGTCGACTTGACCAATCTTCAGCGGCAGACCCTGTTCGATGAAGCCGACGCTTCTTCCGGCGCGCCAAAAGCCGTCGCGGCAGCGCGGCGCCTTCGGGCGATCAACAACACCATCGAAATTGACGCTCAGGTCCGCGACGTTGCCGCTGACAACATCGGCGAATTGATCGATGCCTCAAAGCCCACCTTACTGCTTGATGGAACAGACAATGCGGAAACACGCTACCTGATCAATGATGCCGCGATCGAGCGGAATGTGCCTTGGGTCTATGGTGCGTGTGTCGGCGTTGAAGGGCGCGTGATGGCAATTGTTCCCGGGCAGACCCCTTGCCTGCGATGCATTTTCCCCGAACCGCCCTTAGCGGGTGAGATCGCCACATGCGATACCGCCGGGGTGCTGGGCGCCGCCGCCGCCACCATCGCCGCCTTGCAAGCGGCGGCGAGCTTGCGATGGCTCAGCGGGGGAACCGCGGAATTCAAGCTTCTGACGATCGACGTCTGGACCTGGCGTTTCCGCGAGATCGATACCCGGGATGCCCGGCGAGCGGACTGCCCGGCATGCGGAAATAGGCGATTCGATTTTCTTAACGGCAGGGCCGCCCAGGCGGCGAGCTTGTGTGGCCGAGACAGTGTGCAGGTGAGAACGCATCAATCGGCCGATTTTTCGCTCGATCGGGCGGAAGCAATGCTCCGGACCCGATTTGCACCCGAGCGCAATGACTATTTGCTTTCCGCCGACGTTGAGCCGGGCATTCGCCTGACGCTTTTCGCAGACGGCCGAGCGCTCGTTCATGGCACGAGCGATCCGACCCGTGCACGGGCGATCGTATCCCGCTATCTTGGCTGATGATGACCGGCGGCGACACGCTCGAACTCTCCGACACACTCGAACCCGCGTTGATCGAACGATCCCGCCTCCGTGGGTTGGACTACCTGCTGGTGGCGATTCTCACGATTGCTGTCTTCACGCCGGTGTTGTTCAGCCAGTTTTCGCCGGTCGATGATCAGACGATGCTGCTGCACAACAAGCAGATCACCGAACCCAGTTGGGCTCAATTGGTCGATATCTGGAGCCAGCCCAAGTATCGCATTTACATGCCCTTGCCTTTGACCGTATGGGAAATCCTGGGGGCGATTTCGATCAAGGCGTGCGGGTATGTGGCGCCCTTGGGCTTTAAGATCGTCTCAATCCTCATCCATGCGGGCGCAGCCGCGGCCGCCGCTTGGACGCTGTCAATTCTCTCCCGAACGCGCTGGCCCGCGATCATCGGGGCGCTGGTTTTCGCGCTGCACCCGTTTCAGGTGGAGTCCGTCGCCTGGACGACGGGCATGAAGGACCTGCTATGCGGCCTATTCGCGATTCTCGCGATCGGCAGCTATGCCCGGTTCGCCTGGCGAAATCCCATGACGCACTGGCGGGATGGGTGGTGGTGGGCTTCGGTGGGTTGGTCGCTGCTGGCGATGTGCAGCAAACCCACGGCCATGACGATGCCGGCGCTGTTGATCGGGGTTGATCTGTTTTGTCGTCGCTGCTCGGCCGGTCGACGGGCGGCTGCGTTGCTGCCGATGCTGATCCCGGCGGGCATTTGCGCTTTGATCATCGGTTCGGCACAAAAGCACACATCGGCCCCGCAGCTGGCGTTGCCTTGGCGGCCTTTGGTGGCGGCAGACGCTTACGCGTTCTACCTTCGCATGATCGCGTGGCCGCTGCACATGTGCCCGGATTATGGCCGATCGCCGCCGCGCGTTTACGCCAGCGGCGCCTTGTACTGGACCTGGCTCATCCCCGCCACCGTTCTCGTCGTGGCAGGCATCGTTCGAAATCGTTACGTCTGGCTCGGGCTCCTCTTATTCGTCGTCCCGATCCTGCCGACGTCGGGGCTGGTGCCGTTCGACATGCAGCAGTATTCCACCGTCGCCGACCACTACATGTATCAGCCGATGCTGGGGATCGGGCTGATCGCGACCTGGGCAGCGATACGCTGGCGCTCCGTGATGGCTGTGGCGCTGCCGCTGGCGGTCATGGCGTGGGGCGTCATCAGTTGGCGGTACGCGACCGTCTGGCGAAATCCGGAAACACTCTTTGGCTATGCCGGGCGCGTGAATCCGAATTCCTGGATGACGAACTCAGTGCTGGCGAACATCGCGATCGCGCACGAGGATTACGTGTCCGCCGACCGTTATATTGCC
>JBQCCH010000571.1:0-2218 GCA_051962375.1 Tepidisphaeraceae bacterium | reverse complement strand
GTCCTGGCTGAAAATGAAAATGCCCGGGGGCGAAGGCTACGCGCGGCTGAAGCAGCTCGTGGATGGGCAACGCCTGCACACGGTCTGCCAAAGCGCCAAGTGCCCGAACATCGGCGAATGCTGGTCGGCCGGGACTGCGACGTTGATGATTTTGGGGGATGTCTGCACGCGATCGTGCGGGTTCTGCCATATCGCGACGGGCCGCCCCACCGAGCTGGATACCGACGAGCCCCGCCGAGTGGGCGAAGCGGTCGCGACGATGGGTTTGGGCCACGCGGTCATTACGTCAGTCAACCGTGACGAACTGCCGGACGGCGGCGCGGCGATCTGGGCGGAAACGATCCGACAGATTCGCCTGCAGTCGCCGCAGACCAGCATTGAGGTCTTGATCCCGGATTTTTGTGGCGACTGGGACGCCCTGCAATTGGTCTTGGATGCCCGGCCTGACATTCTGAATCACAATCTGGAGAGCGTGCCGAGCCAATACAAATGGGTCCGGCCGCAGGCGAAGTATCGGCGCAGCCTCGATCTATTGCAGATTTCGAAGCGGCAAGGGTTTACGACCAAGACCGGCATGATGCTCGGCATCGGCGAGCAGCCGCACGAGATTGACGCGGTGATCGACGACCTCGTTTCGATCGGTTGCGATATCCTCACGCTGGGGCAGTACTTGCAGCCCACGCTGAAGCACCTGCCGGTCGATCGGTGGGTCACGCCCGCTGAGTTTGCCGAGTGGAAGCAGATCGGCGAGGCGAAAGGGATTCGCCATGTCGAGTCCGGCCCGATGGTCCGCTCCAGCTATCATGCTGAGAAGCAGGTTCATTCCCACGCGGCGGTCTAGTTTCCCGGATGACAGACGGCTGACACTCGCCGTCAGACGGCTGTCAGACATCGCATTTCTCGGCTTATCGCTTTGTTTTTGATCTGAGAGGGATGTTGTCCCATGCCCCATGCCGCCATGGTCATCCCTTCCGTGCTGTCGATGGCTGAGCCCGAGGCAACCGCCCTGCTGCTGCTGATTTTTGGGACGTTGCTGGGACTGAGCGTTTTGCTGTCTCGGACGGTCGACCGGATTGGCGTCCCCATCGTCTTGCTCTTTCTGCTGTTGGGGATGGTCGGTGGGTCGGAAGGCCTGGGGCGGATCGCATTCGACAATTTTGAGCTCGCGGTGCGCTTCGGCACCGTGGCGCTGGTACTGATTCTGTTTGATGGCGGCTTGAGCACGTCGCTGGCCGCCGTTCGGTCTGCCTACGCGCCGGCGACGGTGTTGGCGACCCTGGGCGTGCTGCTCACAGCCGGCCTGCTGGCGGTCTTTACGCACCTGATTGGGATGCCTTGGGGCGGCGCCTGCCTGCTGGGGGCAGTCGTCTCCTCCACCGACGCGGCAGCCGTCTTTTCAGTGCTGCGGGGTGGTCGATTGCAGTTGCGCCCCCGCCTGGGTCATACGCTGGAGCTCGAATCTTGTATCAATGACCCGATGGCCGTCATCCTGACGACGGCAGTCATCAGCGTGCTGCAGTCTGACACGGGGGTCGGCTGGGGCGTGGTCCTGCAAGTTCCGCTGCAATTGACAGTCGGCGTAATTATCGGATCTGCAATTGGTTATGTCGGCGGATGGTTCCTGTCACGGGTGCGTCTGACGACCACCGGCCTATATCCGGTGCTGTCGCTATCGATGGCAGTCGTGTCATTCGGGCTGTCGACGGTGCTGCATGGGAGCGGCTTCCTGGCGGTGTTTGCGACGGGCGTCGTGCTGGGAAACCGCGGCCTGCCATTCATCAACGCCCTGCGGCGAGTGCATGACGCGTTCGGCTGGCTGGCGCAGGTGGGGATGTTCCTGATGCTGGGGCTCCTGGTGACGCCCTCGCAATTGCCGGACATCGCCGGCACGGGGTTGGCGGTCGCGCTGTTTTGTGCGTTTGTCGCGCGGCCGCTGGCGGTCTGGGCGTCGCTGGCGCCGTTTCGGTTTCCGTCGAAAGAGATTTTCTACATCGGCTGGAACGGCTTACGCGGGGCGGTGCCGATCGTGCTGGCGACGTTTCCCGTACTGGCGGGGGTGCGCGGGGCGCACACCGTTTTCAATGTGGTCTTCTTCATCGTCGTGATCAACAGCCTGCTGCCGGGGGCAACGATCCGGTGGATTACCCGGCGGTTGAAGTTGACCGTCCCCACGCGGCCGCGCCCGACGGCGGCCATTGAAATCAACTCGCTGCACCCG
>JBQCCH010000570.1:0-4017 GCA_051962375.1 Tepidisphaeraceae bacterium | reverse complement strand
CCGCCTCCCATGACATCTCCGACGGATCGGTGATCGATCGCAAGGCGTCGTCCAGCGTCACGAAGAAATTCGCCCGCTCCTTGCTCGCCTGCAACGCCAGCTCCGCGAGCTTCCGCTGCGTGACATCGGCGACCAAGCCCGTCACGCGCGACTGCCCGGTCGACGCATCCCGAAACACCTGCCCCCGTTGCTCCAGCCACGCGATCTTGCCATCAAGTGGGCGAACGATCCTGAACTCGCTCGTGAATGCGTCGTTCTGCTCGATCGCACGGCCGACGATCATCTGATGCCGTGCGATGTCTTGCGGAAGAAGCAGGCTCAGCCCATCACTGCCGGTGCGGATCGATTGCCCCGGCTGCAGGCCGAACACCTCGGCCGCCGTCTCGGAGAGCGATACGTCGTCCGTCTGCGGGTCCCATGTCCAGGCCGCCATCTGCGCCGCCGCCAGCGTCGAGCGCAATGTGCGTTCCGCTGCCGCGAGCTGGGCTTCAAATCGCTTCCGCTGAATCTGCGCTTCCACGCGGGTGAGCAGTTCCCGCGCGCTGAACGGCTTGACCAGATAATCGTCCGCGCCGGCGCGAATGCCCTCCAGCGTCGCTTCCTCACCCGCACGGGCCGACAGGAGCAGGATCGACACCGCACTCAGCGCCGGCTCCGCCCGAACGGCCTGCAGCAGGCCGAAGCCGTCCAGCTTGGGCATCATGACATCCGACAGAATCAGCGCCGGCCGCCGGCGCACGGCTTCGCACAACGCCTCGGCCCCGTCGGCCGCGGTGATCACGTCATATTGCTTCGCCAGCAGACGCCGCAGGTAATCGCGCATGTCCGCGTTGTCGTCGGCGATCAGAACCACATCGCGCGCCACGCCGGCAGGGCGAGATTCCTCAATGCCGGTCGCGTCATCCAGCGATTCGGAGGCGGGCATTTCCCCGTCCGGGAGCCATCGCAACGCTTCTTCCACGTAGGCGTTCGATCGGGCCGATCGCTCCGGAATCGCCTCGCCGGCCGGCAGCGGTGTGGCGGCTTGCTCGCTGCGCCGCGGGATCGTGACATAAAACGTCGAACCTCGGCCCGGCTCGCTCTCGGCCACGACCGATCCCTCGTGCATCTTCACCAGTTCCTGAACCAGCGCAAGCCCGATGCCCGTACCCTCGTGCGTCCTGCCCTGGGTGCCGGCAACACGATGAAAGCGGTCGAACACGCGCGGCAGTTCCTCGGCGGAAATGCCGCAGCCGGTGTCCTGCACCATGAGCACAAACGCATCCCGCACCTCACGCAGACTCACGCGAATGCCCCCGCGCAGCGTGAATTTGAAGGCGTTTGAAATCAGGTTGAGCACGATCTTTTCCCACATGTCGCGGTCGACGAGCGCCGGCATTGCGATGGTGGGAATGTCGACCTCGAGCGTCAGACCGGCTTTTTCGATGGCCGAGCGAAACAGGCTCGCCAGGTCGCGCGTGTAGCCCGCCAGGTCGGTCCATTCAAAACTGACCTGCACACGCCCAGCCTCAATGCGGGAAAAATCCAATAGCGTGTTCACCAGCTTCAGCAAGCGCAAGCCGTTGCGGTGCACGACGGTCAATTCTTCCATCACCTGCGGCGGCAGGCTGCCGTTCCGCTGCGTGATCGTGTCGAGCAGCGGCCCGAGCATGAGCGTCAGCGGCGTGCGGAATTCGTGGCTGACGTTGGAAAAAAACGTGGTTTTCGCCCGATCGATTTCCGCCAACGCCTCCGCCCGCTGTCGCTCCGCCTCGTAAGCCCGCGCGTTGGAAAGGGATGCGGAGATTTGCCCGGCGACGAGCCCCAGAAAGCTGCCGTACGCTTCGTCGAGCGGCCGAAACGGGTTCACGGCCGCGATGAATACGCCCGCCGGCCGCGCTTTGCCTTGTTGCGGAATCGGCAGCAGAACCGCGCGCGACGGCGGCTCCGGCCAGGGCCCGCTCGGCAGGTCCGGCCAGCGCGACGCCAGGTCGTCAATGCTCCGCGGACTGCCCCCCGTCCGCATCACGTCATCCAGCGGCCAGGGCGCGTCGCCGGTGTGCACGACTTCCGGAAATGCCCCGTGCATCGTCGGCAATCCCGCCTGGGCCGCCAGCCGATACGCGCCATCCGCATCGGCCAGGTAAACCGCCGCGAACGGCAGATCGTGCGATGCACCGGCGAGCGAAAGGGAAATCGCCCGGCACACTTCGGCCTCGCCGCTCGACGCCGCCAGCCGCGCCGCTAAATCGCGCAGCGCCCCCAGCCGACGTTCGCCGATCACACGCTCCGTTTCTTCCGTGACGACGCACAGCATCCCCGACACTCGGCCCGCGTCATCCGCCAGGGGGCTGTAAGAGAACGTGTGATACGTTTCCTCGGAATATCCGCTTCGCTTGAGGATCAGGCGCAGCGCCTCGTCCCTGGTGGCTTCGCCGGTTTGCAGGACGCGATCGATGCGCGGGCCGATGTCGGGCCAGATTTCGGCCCAGACTTCATTCGCGGGCGAGCCCAGCGCCCATTCCTGTTTCACGCCCAGCGTGGGGAGATAAGCGTCGTTGCAGAAGAACGTGAGGGAGGGGCCCCAGGCCATCCACATGGCGTATCGCGAGGTCAGCATCACCCGAACGACCGCCCGCAAACTGTGCGGCCACTGCGCCGGCGGGCCCAACGCGGTGCCGGCCCAGTCGAGCGCCGCCATCCGCAACGCCATCTCGCCGCCGCGATCGAAGAGAGTTTCACGTTCCACGCTCTACCTCCCTCTCGCGGACACCGGTCGCATGACGGCAACTCACGTGCTCGTCCGGCACAATGCTCCAATGCTTTCGGGGACCACCCCCCACTTCACAAGTCTATGAAATGTTTTAACGCTTCTGCGACGCACGATCCAGACGCACGAGGATCGAATTCACCCGCGCTGCACAATCTTCGGGCGCGGGCGAGGCGTCTTGAGCATCGTCACGGATTGACCTTGTCGCTCCATCGCAGTTAGCCTGTCGGACCGTTGATCCCTTGTCCTTTTATCGGTGGCTGACTCATGTCAAATCGCCCGCTCCCCGGTCGGCAGGTTCATCTCGATTTCCACACCGGCCCGCAGATTCCCGCGGTCGGCGCACACTTCGATGCCAAGGCATTTGCGCAAACATTCGTAGACGCCCACGTCAATAGCGTGACGGTCTTCGCCAAATGCCACCACGGGCATCTGTATTACGACACCCAACGGCCCGAGCGCCACCCGGGCCTTGCGGTGGGGGTTGATCTGCTTCGTCAACAGGTCGATGCGTTGCACGCCGTCGGCATTCGCGCGCCGATCTACGTCAGCGTTCAGTGCGATGAGTATGCCGCCAACACCCACCCGGAATGGGTCGCCCGCCAGCCGAATGGCGCCCAGGTGAAGTGGGGCGAAAGCGTCTTCAAGCCGGGCTGGCAAATCCTCGACATGGCAACCGCTTATCAGGACTACTTGTTCGATCAAACGCGGGAGATCCTCGAACGCTTCAAGCCGGTGGACGGCATCTTCTTTGACATGTGTTGGGATCAGCCGAGCACTACCGGCGCGTTTATTTCGCAAATGCGCGCCGCCGGGCTGCAGCCGGAGTCGGACGCGGACCGAAAGCGCCACGCCCATCACCTGGCGCTGGCCTACATGAAGCGATTCCATGACCTGGTCAAAGCCCACAGCCCCGAGGGCTCCTGCTATTTCAATTCGCGGCCGCTGAATAATCTGGCGGAGGAAGCGCCGTACCTTACGCAGATTGAAATTGAAGCGCTTCCCACCGGCGGGTGGGGCTACATGTATTTTCCAAAGAATGTCCGCTTCGCCCGCATGTTTGGCCGGCCGTACCTGGGGATGACGGCGCGCTTTCACAAAAGCTGGGCGGATTTCGGCGGCCTGAAGCCGTATGCCGCGCTGGAGTACGAAACCAGCCAGATGATGGCGCACGGCGCCAAGTGCAGCATCGGCGATCAGCTTCACCCCTCGGGCCGGCTGGATGTCGCGGCCTATGACCTGATCCGCCGCGTGTACGAACGCGTCGC
>JBQCCH010000569.1:0-13937 GCA_051962375.1 Tepidisphaeraceae bacterium | reverse complement strand
ACGGGACGCTTACGCCCCGGCTTGCGGGATCACCGATTCGTTCGGCACGCGGGCCATGCTCGCGGGCGTGCGGGCTTCTTCGCCCGCCGGCTCGGCCACCAGCTTCTTGATCTTGATGTTCAAGTGCGGGTTGAAGGCCGTCCCCGCCGGGATCAGGTGACCCAGGATGACGTTTTCCTTCAGGCCGATCAGCGTGTCTTTCATGCCTGCCATCGCCGCTTCGGTCAGCACCTTCGTCGTTTCCTGGAACGATGCCGCCGAGATGAACGATTCAGACTGCAGCGACGCCTTGGTGATGCCCAACAGCAGCGTCTTGCCACGCGCCGGACGCGGCTTCTTCGCCTTGGCCGGCTCGCCGCCGGTGCTTTCCACCGCTTCGTTCGCTTCGCGGTAGACGGAACGCTCGACGATGTCGCCTTCCTTGAAGTCGGTCGCACCCGCCTCAATGATCTTCATGCTGCCGGCCAGACCGTCATTCGCGTGACGGAACCGGAACTTGTCGACCACTTCGCCCGGCAGGAACTTCGTATCGCCCGGGTCTTCGATCTTAATCTTCCGCAGCATCTGCGCGAGGATCGTTTCGATGTGCTTATCGTTGATCTTCACGCCCTGCGAGCGGTACACGTTCTGCACTTCGGTCAGCAGGTAGCCGTGCAACGCTTCTTCGCCCTTGATGCGAAGGATGTCGTGCGGGATGACCGGGCCGCGGATCAGCGGGTCGCCGGCTTCGATCATGTCGCCGGTGTGGACGAGGGCTTCCTTGTCCTGCGGCACGTGGTGATCGCGTTCCATGCCCGTTTCGTTGCGGACGATGATCGTCATCTTGCCGCGACGGCGGTCCGACCGAAGCTCGATCGTGCCGCTGATTTCCGCCAGCACCGCCGGATCTTTCGGCTTGCGGGCTTCGAACAGTTCGGTCACGCGCGGCAGACCCGTCGTGATGTCGACCGTGCCGCCCGATTCCTTCGGCTGACGCGCCAACTGCTGGCCCGCCTGCACGGTCTGGCCGTCTTCCACTTCGATACGCGCTTTCGACGGCAGGTAGTGGAAGTCCAGGATCTTGCCGTCCGAGCCCACGATCGTGATGCGCGGATGACGCTCGCCCTTGTGCTCGGTCACCACCAGCTTGGCGTTGCCCGAGCCCTTCTTTTCTTCTTCGAGGCGGACGGTTTCGCCTTCCTCGATGTCTTCGTACTTCACCGTACCACCCTTTTCCGCCAGGATCGGGGTGATGTGCGGATCCCAGGTGACCAGCTGGTCGCGGGCTTTCACCTTCGCGCCGTTGGCCGCCAGGATCGTGGCGCCGTAAGGCACCTTGTACTTCTCCAGTTCGCGGCCCTTGGCGTCGATGATGGCGATTTCGCCGTTGCGCTTCAGCGCCACCAGCGACTTGTTGCCGTCCTTGTCGACGACTTCGACCGCGTTCACGTCGCGGTGCTCCACCGTCCCGGCGGCCGAGCCCTTGATGTCGTTTTCGATCAACTGGCTGGTGGCGACGCCGCCCGTATGGAACGTACGCATCGTCAACTGCGTGCCCGGCTCACCGATCGACTGGGCCGCGATGATGCCGACGGCCAGGCCTTCTTCGACCAGCTTGCCGCTGGACATGTCCACGCCGTAGCAGCGGGCACACAGGCCCCGCGGCGCATCGCACGTCAGCGGGCTGCGCACGCGGATCGATTCCAGCTTCAGCTCGAACAGCTTCGCCGCGATCTCCGGCGTGATCGTCTGGTTTTCGGCCACGATCGTTTCGTCGGTGATCGGGTTGCGGATCGTGTCCCGCGCGGTTCGGCCGACGATCAAATCTTCCAGCGGAACGTCGACCGTTTCGCCCTTATAGATCGTCGACTTCGTGATGCCGTTGACCGTGCCGCAATCGACCATCTGGATCATGACGTTTTGCGCCACGTCGCAGAGCTTACGCGTGAGGTAACCCGAGTCAGCCGTCTTCAACGCGGTGTCGGCCAGACCCTTACGGGCGCCGTGCGTCGAGCTGAAGTATTCCAGCACCGACAGGCCTTCGCGGAAGTTCGATTTGATCGGCGTTTCGATCATTTCGCCCGACGGCTTGGCCATCAGACCCCGCATGCCGCCCAGCTGCTGCATCTGCGACTTGTTACCACGAGCACCCGAGCCGATCATCATCGTGATCGGGTTCAGGTAACGCAGGTAACCTTTCGCCTTGGCTTCATCGACCGAGACGGGGTACCCGTTCGGATCGCGATAGTCCGCATCCAGGCCGGCCATCAGGTCGGTGGCGACGCGTTCCCGGCAGTGCGACCACGTTTCGATCAGCTGGCCGTAACGCTCCTGCTCGGTGATGGCGCCCATCTTGTAGTTCTTCTCGATCTTGTCGGCCTTCTTCTGGCCGTCGTCGAGGATGGCGTCCTTCGAGTCCGGGCTGCGGACGTCCGTGATGCCAAAGCTCAGGGCCGCCAGCGTGCTGCGGCGGAAGCCCAGCGCCTTCATTTCATCGAGCAGGTCGATCGTCGCCGGACGACCCAGCTTCGCGTACGTGTCGGCGATCACCCGGCTCAGGCCGCGGCTGGTCATCGCGTAGTTGTAGAACGGCATCTGCTTCGGCAGGATGTCGTTGAACATGCAGCGACCGACCGTCGTCAGGATGATGTGGCTGCTGAAGTTCGCCGGCATTTCACGCGACACGTAATTCGCGTCGCGACGCTTGCGGTGATCTTCCAGCTGCTTCCAGCTCACCTGCTGAATCGACACCGGGCCCGACTTGTCGTCGGCGATCACGTGCGTGCGGGCGTCCAGCCGCACGAAGATGCGCGAGTGCATCCGGATCTTCTTCAGATCGAACGCCATCAGCGCTTCGGTCGTGCTGTTGAACACGCTGAATTCGCCCAGGTCCCCTTCGCGGTCGGCCGTGATGTAGTACGAGCCGAGCACGATGTCCTGCGACGGCGTGATGATCGGCGAGCCGTTCGCGGGCGAGAAGATGTTGTGCGGCGAGAGCATCAGCAGATGCGTTTCCGCCTGCGCTTCAAGCGACAGCGGCAGGTGGACGGCCATCTGGTCGCCGTCGAAGTCGGCGTTGAAGCCCTTACACACCAGCGGGTGCACGCGAATGGCGTTGCCTTCCACGAGCACCGGCTCAAACGCCTGAATGCCCATGCGGTGAAGCGTCGGGGCACGGTTCAGCATGACCGGGTGCTGGTAGGTGACTTCTTCCAGGATGTCCCAGACTTCCTGGTCACGCCGCTCGAGCATGCGCTTGGCCGACTTGATCGTGTCGGCGAGGCCGTGCTCTTTGAGCTTGCGGATGATGAATGGCTGGAAGAGTTCCAGCGCGATTTTCTTCGGCAGGCCGCACTGGTGCAGTTTGAGGTCGGGACCGACGACGATGACCGAACGGGCCGAGTAGTCGACGCGCTTGCCCAGCAGGTTTTCACGGAAGCGCCCCTGCTTGCCCTTGATCATGTCGGTCAAGGACTTCAGCGGACGGTTCGACGAACCCAGCACCGGACGCCGGCACCGGCCGTTGTCGAACAACGCATCGACGGCCTGCTGCAGCATGCGCTTTTCGTTGCGAATGATGACTTCCGGCGCGTTCAGGTCCACCAGCTTCTTCAACCGGTTGTTCCGGTTGATGATGCGGCGGTACAGGTCGTTCAAATCGCTAGTGGCGAAGTTGCCCGATTCCAGCAGCACCAACGGACGCAGGTCCGGCGGGATGACCGGAATCACATCCATGATCATCCACTCGGCCTTGTTCTCGGAGCCGCGGATGGCTTCGATCATCTTCAGCCGCTTCGACAGATCCTTGAGCTTTTGCTTGCTGTTGGTTTTTTCGATGTCGGCACGAATCTTCACCTGCTCGGTGTCGAGGTTCATCGACATCAGCAGCTTCTTGATCGCTTCGGCGCCCATCTCGGCTTCGAATTCTCCCGGGTACTTCTCGTACGCCTGGCGGAATTCTTCTTCGGTCAGCAGCTGCTTCTTCTTCAGGGGCGTCTTGCCCGGATCGGTGATGACGTAATCCTGGAAGTAGACGATTTTTTCGATGTCGCTGGTCTTCATGTCCAGCATCGCACCGAGGCGCGACGGCAGGGCCTTGAAGAACCAGATGTGCACGATCGGGGCAGCCAGATTGATGTGGCCCATGCGCTTGCGGCGGACGCGGCTGTGCGTCACCTTCACGCCGCAGCGGTCACAGATGATGCCCTTGTACTTCGTGCCCTTGTACTTGCCGCAGGAGCATTCCCAGTCGCGTTCCGGCCCGAAGATGCGCTCGCAGAACAGGCCGTCTTTTTCGGCGCGGTAGGTGCGGTAGTTGATGGTCTCGGGCTTTTTCACTTCGCCGAAGGACCACGAACGAATGTCGTTCGGGCTGGCGAGTTGGATCTTCACCGAGCCGTAATCGTTCACGCGGTCGTACAGAGTTTCCGACATCATCAATCTCCGTGTTAAACGGGCTTCGAAGCCTTCTTCGTCACCCTTTCGAAGCGGGGCCGGCAAGCCGACCCGTGCCACGAATTCTTTTATGCCATCAAATCTTCGCGATACCCTTTACCCCCCGCCGGCCGGCTCAAAAGCCGCATCGCCGGGGGTCGGACATCCGTCACCTGCACGGGGGCCTGGTCGCGGATCGCCTGGCTGCCCAGCCAATCCATCACCAACCCCGACACCATCAGCAATCCGCCCACCACCGCAGCGGCAAGCCAAAACTGCTGACGCTTGCCATCCACCTGAATCGTCGCCACCGGCACCAACCCCGCCACGACGGCCAAGCAGCCGACGCAGAACAGAAACGTGCCGAGCTTTCGAATGGCGGAGGGCATTGTTTTACCTCAAGCCGTCTTACGCTTCTTCGCATTGCCCAAAGGCATCTGCTTCAATTTCACGATCAATTCCAAGGCCTCATTCACCGCCGCATCATTCGGAAACGCTTGGCGAAGTTCCGGTCGAATGCGAACAAAATTAGATCGCCATTTCCGATACTCTTGAAACGCCTTTCGACCCCGGAGCACAAACCCGGCACCAAAGTCGACATTCATCGGCGGCTCATACGCCATCTCATCTTCTGAAGCTTCAATGCTCCTGTGCGAAGCCGCCTTCATATTCCTTCCGTTCTTGGCGGCTCGCTTTTCCGGCCGAGATGAAGCGGATGAAGTCTTCATGTAATTCCACGTAAACGGCGGACAAAATCCGAGATTTATCGCTCATTCCGATCGCCTGCATTCGGTCTTCGACCCCCGCGACCTCGGCGACTTACATCAGATCCTCATCCGGCGTCGCATCGGCGCCGGCCTTCTTCTCGAGCTGGATGTTCAGGCCCAGCCCGCGGATTTCGTTGCAGAGCACGTCGAACGAGACCGGCGTACCGGCTTCGAGCGTGTTCGTGCCCTTGACCATGCTTTCGTAAATCTTCGTACGTCCTTCGACGTCGTCCGACTTGACGGTGAGCAGTTCCTGCAGGACGTAGGCCGCGCCGTAGGCTTCCAGACCCCAGACTTCCATCTCACCGAACCGCTGGCCACCCGTGCGGGCCTTGCCCCCGAGGGGTTGCTGCGTGATGAGCGAGTACGGGCCGGTCGCACGGGCGTGGATCTTGTCGTCGACCAGGTGGTGCAGCTTGAGCATGTACAGGTAGCCGACGGTGGTCTTCTGTTCGAAGGCCTCACCCGTGCGCCCGTCATACAACTGCGCCTTGCCGCCGTACGGCATCTGCACGTCCAACTCGCGGGCGCCGAGCACTTGCTTCTTCGCTTCGCGATCCTTGCGGCGGGCGACGACCGTCTTATTCGCTTCTTCGACGGCCTTGAAGATTTCGTCTTCGCTGGCGCCATCGAACACCGGCGTGACCGCTTGGAAGCCCAGAACCGCCGCGGCCCAGCCTAGATGCGTTTCCAGGATCTGGCCGACGTTCATACGGCTCGGCACGCCGAGCGGGTTCAACATGATGTCGACGGGCGAACCGTCTTCGAGGAACGGCATGTCTTCTTCCGGCACGATGCGGGCGATGACACCCTTGTTGCCGTGACGACCGGCCATCTTGTAGCCGACGCTCAGGGCACGCTTGGTCGCCAGATAAATCTTGACCATCTCGAGCACGCCCGACGGCAGTTCGTCGCCGCGCTTCATGTGCTCGACCCGGCGGGCGCGTTCCTTCAGCACCGCCTGCACACGCGGCCAGAACCGGCCGTAGGTGTTCAGGGCCTGCTCTTTGCCTTCTTTGGCGCCCTTGATCCAGTCGGTCTTGAAGTTTTCGATCTGTTCCAGCACGACTTCCAGATTGTCGCTCTGGGCGACCTTCTGACGCGTGTCCGGGTCGACCATCACCTGCCCGGTGACGTCGTTCATTTCCTGCACCATCTGGCGGAAGATTTCGACCGCCTTCTGGTTCTGTTCTTTTTCGTACTTCTCGATGTCCTTTTTCAGCTGCTTCTTCTGCTCGTCGGTCATGTGCATCCGACGGCTGTAGCGCTGGGCGCCGATGACGACGCCCTCTTCGCCGGCGGGCATTTCCAGCGAATCGTTCTTCACGTCTTCGCCGGCGCGGCCGAAGATCGCGTGCAGCAGCTTTTCTTCCGGCGTCAGTTCGCTCTTGCTCTTGGGCGAGATCTTGCCCACGAGGATGTCGCCCGGCCCGACGCGGGTCCCGACGCGAACGATGCCGTTCTCATCCAGGTTGGCCAGGGCTTTTTCGCTGACGTTCGGAATGTCACGCGTGAATTCTTCGCGGCCGAGCTTGGTTTCGCGGATTTCGACGTCGTATTCCTCGATGTGAATCGAGGTGAACGTGTCGTCTTTCACCAAACGTTCGTTGATGACGATGGCGTCTTCGAAGTTGTAGCCGTCGAAGGTCATGAACGCGACCAGCAGGTTGCGGCCCAGGGCGAGTTCGCCCTGGTAGGTCGCCGGGCCGTCCGCGAGGATCTGGCCCTTCTTCACGCGCTGGCCCTTCTTGACGATCGGCTTCTGGTTCAAGCACGTGCGCTCGTTCAGGCCTTGGAACTTGCGGAAGACGTATTCGTCGGCGTTGTCGATCAGGATGCGCTCGGCATCGACGTACGTCACGACGCCGGCGCGCTCGGCACGAACGACCATGCCGCTGTTCTGGGCGACCGGCTTTTCCATGCCCGTGCTGACGATCGGCGGATCGGTGATCAGCAACGGCACGGCCTGACGCTGCATGTTCGAGCCCATGAGCGCGCGGTTGGCGTCGTCATGTTCCAAGAACGGAATCAGCGCCGCCGACACCGACACGGTCTGCTTCGGCGAAATGTCGACGTACTGCACGTCGCGGCTCGGGAGCGTGGCGAGATCGCCTTCCACGCGAGCGAGCACCTGCCCCTTGTGCAGCGCGCCGCCCTTCTCCACGCTGTCCGGCGGAGCGAGGGTGGCCTTCATTTCTTCGTCGGCACGCAGGTACTTCACGTCGCCGTTGACCTTGCCGTCGTGGACAACGCGGTACGGGGTGACGAGGAAGCCGTAGTCGTCGATGTCGCTGTAGATCGACAAGCTGGCGATCAGACCGATGTTCGTGCCTTCAGGCGTTTCAATCGGACAAATTCGGCCGTAGTGCGAAATGTGCACGTCACGCACTTCAAAGCCCGCACGCTTGCGGTTCAAACCGCCCGGCCCCAGGGCCGAGAGACGGCGTTCGTGCGTGAGCTGGCTGAGTGGGTTCGTCTGGTCGACGACCTGCGAAAGCTCGCCGCGGCCGAAGAAGAAATCGATCGCCGACGAGATCGACTTGCTGTTGACCAGCTCGGCGACCTTCGTGATTTCGTTCGGGTCCTTCAGGCTCATGCGCTCCTGGACGGTGCGCTTCAGCTTGAGGAAGCCCTTGCGGAGCTCTTCGGCCGCCAGTTCGTCGATCGTGCGCAGGCGGCGGTTGCCGAGGTGATCGATGTCGTCGATGTACCCTTCACCGGCCCGGAGCGTGAACATGTACTTCAGGCTGCCGATAAAGTCTTCGCTGCGGAGCACCATTTCCGTTTCCGGCACGTTCTGCTCGAACTTGCGGTTGATGCGGAAACGACCCACGCGGCCGAGGCGGTAGCGGTTTTCGTCGTAAAACTTCTCGTTGAACAGCGTCTTGGCTTTTTCCAACTGCGGCGGATTGCCGGGGCGAAGCCGGGCGTAGATCTTCATCAACGCCGCTTCGTGCGATTCGGCAGAATCTTCCGCAAGGGTGTTCAGGATGAGCGGGTCGGCGACCTTCGTCACGACCGCGATGCTCTTGAGCGTGCTGGCCTGGATCTTGTTGACCGCTTCGCCCAGCTGTGCGCCGGCCTTGACCAGTTCTTCACCCGTTTCGCTGTCGATGATGGTGGCGGCCGCGTAATACGCCGGCTGCAGCTGACCGACCTTCACGTTTTCGATCGTGTAGAACTCTTTGATGATCGATTCGTTGGTCGAATACTTCGCATCGAGAGCGCGGATGAACGTCGTCGCCGGGATCTTGCTCGATTGATCGATGCGAACAGCCAGGGCGTCTTTCTTGGTGACGGCGCATTCGATCCAGGAGCCGCGCTCCGGGATCACGCGGAAGCCGTGCAGCGGGCGATCGCCTTCCTGGGTTTCCACCAGGAAGTCCACGCCCGGCGAGCGGTGCAGCTGGTTCACGATCACGCGCTCGGCACCGTTGATGATGAACTCGCCGCCGCCGATCATGATCGGGATTTCGCCGACGTAGATCGAGTCTTCAAGAATTTCATCCTTGTCCTTGCGCGACAGCTTCACTCCGATGCGAAACGGCATGCCGTAGGTCAGGCGCAGGGCGCGGCATTCGTCCGGGGTGTAGCGGGCTTCGGACAACGTATAGTTGAGGTATTCCAGCGTCAGATTCCCGTCGTAGCTGACGATCGGGAAGACTTCGCGCAACAGAGATTCCAGGCCCTCGACCTTTCGCTTGGTGGGATCAACTTCCTTCTGGAGGAAGCGGGTGTAAGCCTCCTGCTGAACCTTGATCAGGTTCGGCACGGCAATGGCGTCGCCCCGTTTGCTGAAGTCGCGGATTTCAGAAACCTTCATCGTCTTACCTCAATTAGTGCCAGGTCCACGCTTTAACGCCCGTTTGGAAGACGAAATTCGCAGAACCGACCGTCGCCCGGATCAATCGACGCACGACCGACGTCACCCATCTGCTTTTTCGGGTAACCCGGTCGCTTGCCGTCTCAGTTGTCGTTCACGCTGAATGCCAAGGCTGTGTGTCTAAGTGCATGGGAAACATCACGTTAACGTCTGCCCGCGCAACCGACAACAGCTCGAGCGAGCTTGCCTCTAAAAAAGGCAGCCCACGCAAGCTGCATCAATCGTTTATGTTCGCGTTGCTCACCAAACTAGCACCGATAAGAGTAGGCCTTTTCCACAAGATGTCAAGCCCGCCCTCTTGACGAGACAGGAATCAATCCTCTCACTCCAAAATCCCCGGCCGCCCAATTTCCCGGCGGCCCGCAAACGGCAAGAGCCCGGTCGACGGATCGACCGGGCTCTTGATTGTGCAGACCAGACTGCAATCGACGAACTTATTTGAGTTCGACGGTCGCGCCCTGTTCGGTGAGCGCCTTTTGCAGCTTCTCGGCGTCGGCCTTCGGGAGGGCTTCCTTGACGGTCTTGGGAGCGCCTTCGACGAGGTCCTTGGCTTCCTTCAGACCGAGGCCGGTCGCTTCGCGGACGACCTTGATCACCTGGATCTTCTTCTCGCCGGCCGCTTTGAGCACGACGTCGAAGCTGGTCTTTTCTTCCGCCGGGGCCGCGGCCGCCGCGCCCGCGCCACCCGCGCCGCCGGCCATCATGACCGCGCCGCCGGCGGCCGGCTCGATGCCGTACGCTTCTTTGAGGTAGTTCTTCAGTTCGACGGCCTGCTTGAGGGTCAGACCGCTGAGCTTGTCGCCCAGTTCCTTGATGTCTTCAGCAACTTCTGCCATGGGGCACCTTTTCCAACCCGTATCGGGGGTCAACCGTGTCGAGACCATCCCGCCTCAAGAGCACTTCTCACAGCGAGAAGTTTTAACCCCGTTGGGGGCAGTCGAGGCTGTCGGACTTCTGTTTCATCGCCGATTCGGCAAAACCCGAACCGGCCGAACGTTCTGATTCGCTGATTTAAGCCGCCGGCGCTTCGGCGCCTTTGTCGGCCTTCTCTTCGATCGCCGACAGAATGCCGCCGACCGATCCGCCCGGACCCTGCAACGCAGCCACCAGGCCGCTGCCGGCGCCCAGGATCGCACCGACGATGCCGGCGATCGCTTCTTCACGCGTCGGCATGGTGCTGATCGTCTTCACGCCGTCTTCGCCGGCGTAGGCTTCGCCATCGAAGAACATGCCGCGCAGTTCGAGCGTGGCATCTTCTTTCTTTTCCGCCAGCAGCAAGCGCGCCACGTCGGGCAACGCCGCCTTGCCGTAGATCACGGCGCTGGGGCCGTCCAGGAGGCTGTCAAAGCCCTTGATCTTGGTCGATTCCGCCGCGCGACGCGCCAGCGTGTTCTTCACGACCAGCATCTTCAAGCCCTTGTCGTGCAGCTTGTGACGCAGCTTGTTGTTCTTCTGACCGCTCATGCCCCGCGGATTGATGACGGCAACGCCTTCAACGTCCACGAACTCGCGGCCGATTTCTTTTTCAATCAGGTTCTTGATTTTCTTGCTCATGATTCACCCGTGTGCCAATGGTTTGTCGCCCGTACCGGTTTCGGTCGCTCGCGACTACTGCACGTTGATATAAACCGCCGGCGTCATCGACGCTTTGAGGATGATCCGCTTGATGTACGTGCCCTTGGCCGTCTGCGGCTTGAGCTTTGTGATCGTGGTGATCATCGCTTTGGCGTTCTCCACCAGCTTGTCGCTGGCGAAGCTCAGCTTGCCGATGATCGTGTGAACATTGCCGCCCGAATCGTTGCGAAACGCGGTCTTGCCGGCCGTGTTTTCGCGGACAGCGGTCGCCACGTCGGTGGTGACGGTCTTGTCCTTCGGCGAGGGCATCAGGCCCTTCGGACCGAGCACGCGACCGAGTCGGCTGACGAAACGCATCATGTCCGGCGTCGCGATCGCGACGTCAAAATCCATGAAGCCGCCTTCGACTTCCGTCACCAGTTCCTGGCCGCCCGCCTTGATCGCGCCACCGTTCAGGGCGGCGATTTTCAGGTGTTCCGGGACGAACGCGATGACGCGCTTCGACTTGCCGATGCCGTGCGGCAGGCTGACGCTGTCACGCACGGCCTGGTCGGCCTGCTTCGCGTCGATGCCGAGGCTGAAGGTGAGTTCGACGGTCTGGTCGAATTTGGTCGGCGCGAACGACTTCAACTTGCTGACGCCCTCTTCCAGGCTCATCAGGTTCTCAGTCGCATTTTCAGCCGACTTCTTGTAACGCTTTGAACGACGAATGACGACAGTTTGTGCCATCGGTTCTTGCTCCTTCGCGGTGAAAAAAGCTCCCGCAGTAAGCTCCCACTTTTGCAGGCCGTGGTGCGCCTTGTTGTGTTGTCAATCCGAAACCGCCCAGGGCGGCCGCGGCGAGTGATCAGCCTTTAGTGATCAGCCTTCGACGGTGATGCCCATCGAGCGGGCGGAGCCGGCGATCTGACGGGCGGCGGCGTCGACGTCGAACGAGTTCATGTCTTTGAACTTGTCCTTGGCGATCGCCTTGCACTGTTCAAACGTGACCTTGCCGACCTTGTTCTTGTTCGGCTCGCCGCTGCCCTTTTCGGCCTTGGCAGCTTCTTTCAGAAGCGCCGAAGCCGGCGAGCTCTTGAGCTCGAAGCTGAACGTGCGATCCTTGTACGTCGTGATCACGACGCCGACGACCTTGCCCTTGAGTTGGGCGGTGGCCGCGTTGAACTGCTGGATGAATTGGCCGGGGTTCACGCCGTACTGACCCAGGGCCGGCCCGATGGGCGGCGCCGGCGTCGCGGTGCCACCCGGAGCGTAGATCTTGAACTGGTTGACGACTTCTTTCTTGGCCATCTTGCACCTGCTGCGAACGATTTAGCTAAACGTCCCGAACGGTCGCCTCGACATGCTTCACGCCGCCGGAGCGCACTTGCGGTTTCACCCTGCCGACGCCCAATGTCCGTGTCAAAAACATGTACACGGGGAGCGTCAGGACGAAAAGGGCTACAATACTAACACCCAAAGCCAAAATTGCAAAGGCCAGTAAAAGAATGCCCGGAATCATCGGGATAAACAGGCACACTTTTGCCCAGGCGGGCCATCGCGGAACGCCCAGATTCCATCCGCTCAGTCCGTCCGCATTGATGAAGGGCCGAAAATCGATCGGCATCTGGCATCTCCCATCGGCGAAGGACAAAATTGAGCGACGGAATAAGGAGCGAAATTCCAACAGACGACAACCAAAGGCGGGAATGGCACCGACTGGACTCGAACCAGCGACCCAGGGCTTATGAATCCCTTGCTCTACCAACTGAGCTACAGTGCCGAAATGGGACAACTACGGTAACACAACGTAGCCATTTCTGCAACGCAACCGCCGCAGATGCGCTACATCGCAACCCGTGGAGCAAGCTTTCCCAAGCAGATCCATCGAATCCACTCGATGACGACGCGCCCTAGGATCCGCAGTTGCTCGCACATGCCGCCCCGCGCGGGACATGACGAGCACCTGGACGGTGAAGCACCGCCCCGCCGCCGCTGTCACGGGCGCCGCAGCCGGGTCAGCCAGGGTGCCCACACGAAGTCGAGACCAAAAAAAATCCCCTCCGAGGGTAACCCGGAGGGGATTTCTTGAATAAAGGCTGGCAGTGACTTACTTTCCCGCTGAAGCAGTATCATCAGCTCCGCAAGCTTAACGACCGTGTTCGGAATGGGAACGGGTGTGACCTTACGGATATAGCCACCAGCCAAGCCGACTGACCCGCTTGTGACGGATCAGCCGGCGATTGCCGATTGAAAGTGTTTGATGAGGCAAACGTTATTGACGTCAAATTTTCGTCGCGTGTTCGCTTCGAGCACTCTTTTCGTATTTCCGTCTCTTGTCATGGCCGAAGCCATGCGTCAGAGACGGTGATCGATAAAAGTGGTCAAGTCGATCGACCGTTAGTACCAGTAACCTGAAGCTATTTCTAGCCGTACAGCTCTGGCCTATCAACCGGGTAGTCTACCCGGGGTCTCATGGGAATCATAATCTTGGGATGGGCTTCACGCTTAGATGCTTTCAGCGTTTATCCGTTCCTGACATAGCTACCCAGCCGTGCCCTTAGCAGGACAACTGGTACACCAGGGGTCAGTACCTCCTAATCCTCTCGTACTAGGGAGATATTCCCGTCAAGATTCCTACGCCCGCAACAGATAGGGACCGACCTGGCTCACGCCGGTCTGAACCCAGCTCGCGTACCACTTTAATTGGCGAACAGCCAAACCCTTGGGACCGCCTACAGCCCCAGGATGTGATGGGCCGACATCGAGGTGCCAAACCGCGCCGCCGCTGTGGGCGCTCGGGCGCGATCAGCCTGTTATCCCCAGCGTACCTTTTATCCGTTGAGCTATGGCCCTTCCACACGGGACCACAGGATCACTTAGACCGCCTTTCAGCTCTGCTCGTGCCGTAGCACTCGCAGTCAAGCCCGCTTCTACCTATGCGCTCGACGAACGATTGCCAACCGTTCTGAGCGGGCCTTTGTACTCCTCCGTTACTCTTTCGGAGGAGACCGCCCCAGTCAAACTAACCGCCTAGCAGTGTTCCCCGCCCAGATTCATGGGATCGGGGTGAGATGACGAATGCAAACAGGGTGGTATTTCACCGTTGGCTCCCTCTCGGCCGGGACCGAGAGATCAACGCCTCCCACCTATCCTACGCAGTTCACAACCGGCATCACTACCAGGTTATAGTAAAGGTGCATGGGGTCTTTCCGTCTTGCTGCGGGAAGGCGGTATCTTCACCGCCACTTCAATTTCACCGAGTCTGCGGTTGAGACAGCGACCAAGTCGTTACGCCGTTCATGCACGTCGGAACTTAC
>JBQCCH010000568.1:0-2119 GCA_051962375.1 Tepidisphaeraceae bacterium | reverse complement strand
CGTGTCGCGATTCGGGTCGAAGAGCGGATCGCCCTTGATCTTTTCGTAGCTCCGCGCGTGATACACGATCAGGTCAGTCTTCCCATCCTCGGCCACGGTGAAGCTGTTATGCCCCGGGCCGAATTCATGGGGATGATCTTTCGACGTCAGCACCGGCTCGGGCGATTTATGCCACGACGCCGGATTTAACAGGTCGGCCGATGCGTCAGCCGTCAGCATGCCCATGCAGTAGTTCGCGTCGGTCGCGCTGGCCGAGTAGGTGATGAAAACCTTGTCCCCGTGCGCCAGGAAGGCGGGCCCCTCGTTCACCTTGTACCCGATGCGTTCCCACGGGAGCGTGGGCTGACTGATGCAGACTTGCGGGCTGATGAGCGTGAGCGGGTCTTTCATCTGCGCGATGAAGAGCGAGGTATTCGGCCCGAATTTCGGATCCATCTGCGCCCAGCACATATAGCGTTTGCCGGCATGATCAAAGACGGTGGCGTCGAGCGTGAACGATTCCCAATCCATCTTGATCTGGCCCGCCTCGCGCCAGTGCCCTTCGAGCGGGTTGGGCGAATCGTTCACCAGTGCGTAAGTGCGGATGCGGAATTTCTCTTCCGCCGCACCCGCGGCAAAGTAGATGTACCACTTGCCGTCCAGAAAGTGCAGTTCGGGCGCCCAGATGTACCCGCCCATCGCGCCCTTCGCGTGCTTGTGCCACACATCGACCGGCTTCGCCGTCGCGAGGCCGCCGATCGTTCGGCTGCGGCGCAGCTCGATCCGGTCATAGGTCGGCACCGACGCGGTGAAGTAGTAGTACCCATCGGTGTGCTTCACGATGAACGGATCGGCTCGCTGACGAATCAGCGGATTGGGATAGGTCGGTTCCGCCGCCGAAGCGGCAACGGCAAACGCTGAAACCAACAGGGCGGCCGCAAGATGCGTGGCGATTGGCATGGCAACGATTGTCACCGACGAAACGGGCGCGGGCAATCGCTGGGTCGTCACCCGGGCGCGGCCCGTTCCGACAACGTGCATGCGTGCACCCCCGCGGCATTTCAGGGCTTGGTCGATGGCGTCGTCGTCGGGACGCCGGCGACAGGGGCGTGCAGCATGTTGGAATAGGCGCTGCCTTCAACCAAGCCTCCTCGCGAGTTGCCCGCGAGCAGGTCGAGCGTGCAGAACAATTCATAATCCTGGGCTTTGCGAGGGGCGGGGATCGTGATCTCGGTCGTACGACTCGCACCGGGCGGCCAGTCGTGCCAGTCGACGGGGAGGGGGACTTCGATCGCCGAATAGGGCAGGAAGGGTCCCTTGATATTGCGCGTTTCGGTCGAGAGAAAATGATACGCGATCGTGGCTGCGGTGCCCGTGAGATGCCGCGAGGTGGGGTTTATCGCCGCGACGCGCAGCAAGATCGGTTCAAGCGGCCGATGCGGGGCGGGATCGGCGAACGAAATCGTGCAGATCATTTCATCGCGATCTTTCGCGCGGCGCAATAGTGTGCCCGTCAGGCGCGGGCCGTCCTCTTTTCTGATGGCTACGCGCGTGCGATCCCCATACGCCGTGGGCGCGATATCGACGAACGGCCGAAATAACATCGGTACGCCCGCCCACAGGCAGAGCGTCGTGTCACCATCACTGAGGAGAAGGGCTTCCTCCCAGCCAGACTCGAATAAATGAAGCTTTCCCGCGGGATTCAGCGGCAGATGCCAACGCCGGACCGCATCGGGTGAAATGGCCAGCGGCGTGCGGCCGAGGAACTGGTCGCGGTAATAGATCGGCACGCGTGGCACGTCCAGATCGAGAACGGCGATCGCATGCGCTTGATCCCACCGCAGCCAGGCCTGCCGAATGCCCCATGCGATCAACAACACGCCCGCACCGACCGCAATGCCCTTTCCCCAGCGCGGCGATAGTCGACGGCGAATGGGCGGATGCAATCCAAACCCCATGATGACCGCCAGAACGCCGAACAGCAGCAGGCCGACGTAATTCACGCCGCGTTCCGACAGTTCGATCAGCGTCTGATTCGCCCGGACCGAATCGGAGTGAACCCATCCCCAGAACAGACCCTGATCGAACCAGCGGCCGGAGCAATCGGTGGCGATCACCCACGTCTGCAGCAGACACCACA
>JBQCCH010000567.1:0-4626 GCA_051962375.1 Tepidisphaeraceae bacterium | reverse complement strand
GGGGTGTTTTATTTGCCCTTGGAAACTGGGCGATCGGTCTGGGTATTCCTCTCCCGTGTCGTTTGGACCTATACTTGGGGCTTATGTCTTGGATTGAGAACCGATTTGAGCCGGGGCTGATCGTGACGAGCCTGGATTTTGCGATCAACTGGGGTCGCAAGAACAGCTTGTGGCCGATGACGTTTGGGCTGGCGTGCTGTGCGATTGAGATGATGGCGGCGAGCGCGTCGCGGTATGACCTGGATCGGTTTGGGGCGGGGGCGTTTCGGGCGACGCCGCGGCAGGCAGATTTGATGATTGTCGCCGGGACGGTGAACTACAAAATGGCGGAGCGGGTGAAGCGGTTGTATCACCAGATGGCCGATCCGAAATATGTGATCGCGAGGGGGGCGTGCACTGTGGGGGGCGGGCCGTATTTCAAGTGGGGTTATAACGTGGTGAAGGGGGTGGATTTGGTGATTCCGGTGGACGTGTACGTGCCGGGCTGTCCGCCGCGGCCGGAGGCGCTGCTGGAGGGGATCATGCGGTTGCAGGACAAGATTTCACGCCAAACCATCGCCAAGCGGGCGAGTTGAAAGAGATGGCCATGAAGTTGAGCGTCGCACAAATCGCGGATCGGGTGACCGGTGCGTTTGGGGAGAAAATTTTATCAGCGCCGATCCGGAGCAAGCACCCGCGCGTGGAGATCCAGGCGGAGGATTGGCGGGCGGTGGCGACGTTTCTGAAGCATGAGCCGGCCTTGCGATTTGATTGGCTGGAGAATCTGAGCGGGATCGATTACGCGGCCGACGAGCGAATGGCGGTGGTGGTGGATCTGCTGGGGTTTGAGGCGGGGCATCGGTTTGCGGTGAAGATTTTCACGCCCCGGGCGGCGCCGAGCGTGCCGAGCGTGGCCGACTTGTGGCCGGCGGCGGGTTGGCATGAGCGGGAGGCATTTGACCTGCTGGGGATCGATTTTCCGGGACATCCGGATTTGCGGCGCATCCTGCTAGCGGACGATTGGACGGGACATCCGCTGCGGAAGGATTATGTTTTCCCCCGGCAGGTGCACGGCATCCCGGGGAGCGTCGAACTGGACTGGCAGCAGAAGCGGCCGTAACAGGCGGCGGCGGGGAAATAAAAAAGGCCGGACACATGTCCGGCCTCTTGGCGGAAACGTGTGGTCGGGAGTCACGTTACCGCCTGAACGATTGTGGAACCCGGGATTTTTTCAATCGCCGGCTGCGTTCCTGCTGTATTCATCGGCAAATCTCGCCAAGGGCCCGAACTTTTTTGCGGGTTTTCCCTTAAAATCCATTAAGCATTTGCGGTTTATTGGGTTATGCATCAACCCTGTTCAGGTGTGGGGTAACACGCGGCGTTTGGACGTGAGGATGGGTAAAGAATTGTCTTGACGATCCCCCCATTTAGACGTATGCTCGCTGCCGATCTGTGTGGGTCGCGAAAGCGGTCGACATGGCATCTTGTCGGGGGAGTCCCCGAGAAAGGCCCCCCCCTCCTTTCTCACCCCCCGACATTAAACGAGGACGGCCGATGCAGAATGCCTGCGTCGGCCGTTTTTTTTGGTATAGCGGGCGGGTGCGGACGTCCCGACGGAACGACGCCGCCCGATCCGGCGGGTGCGGGATCGGGCGGCCATACGGATCGGAGGGTGAGGCGACCTATTTGGAGTCGGTCGGGCTGCCCCAGCTGTTTTTCAGGAAGGTGACGAGCGAATCCTTGCCGCCCGCCCGCTTGTCGGCCAGGTCGAGCAAGGCCGTCGCCCGGCGTTCATTGCCGGTGTTGTAGTAGATGTACGCCAGCAGCACGGCGGCGCCGGTGTCATTGGGGCTTTTTTCGATCAGATCGCTGAGATCTTTCTGCGCCATCTGCAGGCGGTCGTCGCCGATGAAAGCGCGGAGATCATACCGCCCCGCCAGCACGCGGCGATCGTTGGCGGGAAGCTGACGTAGCGTGGCTTCGGCGCGGCGGTAGTACGCCCCACCGAGCTCCGCATTGGCGCGGCCGAGCTTGATCATCGGGTTGCGCGGATCGACCGACTCGGCCGCGTCGTAGGTGTCGATGGCGCTGGCGAACTTGCCCTCGCGCATCTGTCCTTCGGCCTTGGTGAGCAGATCGGAAAGCCCTTTGGCCTTCGTGGAGCCGGCGAGGGTTTGCACGCTTTGGGGGGCGACGTGCGTATCCATCGACGTCTTGTCGGGCGCTTGGCCGGTCTTGGTTTTGCCGGGGAGCGCGCCGGGTTGGTCGGCGTTCTTGGCTTTTTCTTCGGCGGCTTTTTTAGCCCGGAGCTGTGCGTTGTAGACGCTCGCCGACTGCTCGGCCGCCTGGCCGGGGCGGAGATCGGTGTTGGCCTGATCCGAATTTTGAGGGGAGGCCGGCGTCTGGACGCCCGCGAGCTTGGTCACCAGACCGGGTTCAGGGGTTGCCTGCGGTTGGATGCCGTTGTTGACCGCCCCGCTCATGGGAGTGGCCGTCTTCACCTGGTCGTTCAACTGGCCGGCCATCGGTTGGGCGGCGTTGATGGAATTATCCAGAGCGCCGGGTTGCTGCGTCCCCTGCTGTTGACCGCCGGGCTGCTGCCCCTGCTGCTGGGCATTGCCGGGCATCTGGCCGTTCGGGAGGGGCAGGCCGGTTTGTTGATTCGTCGGCAAGGGAGCGCCGACGCCCTGCTGCGGGTTGTTGGTCTGGCCCAGCTCCTGGCGCAAGCGGGTGAGCTGCTCGTTCGTCAGGGGAGACGACAGGTTGTTCTGGTTGAGGTTCGTGTAATCCGACAAGGCCGACGGATTCAGTTGCGGCGGCTGCAACGCGGGCGTCACGGTCAGGCCGCCCGATGTCTGTGCGAAATCGGCGATGCCGGGTGTGGACAGGCCGCTGTTGATTTGCTCGCTCGGCAACTGCGGGTTGAGCGATTGAATGCGCGGGTCATACGACTGCCACTGCTGCGGCGACGGGGGCGTGTACCCGCCGGAACCGGGGACCGACACATACCCTGCCGGCGGCGGCACGGCGCGGGAGTCGCCGTAGTACGATTTGGTCTGGCTCGCGTTGTACGACGTCACGCCGCCGGTGGTGACCGACGAGCTGTCGCGGATGAAGTTGTCCTGCACGCGGCTGCCGGTGTTGCCGCGGAAGGCGAACGGGTCCGTCGACTGCACATTGCCGCGGAACTGCTTGCCGCCCGTGACGTTGCCGTCGACGATCGCATTGGCGACGTCCCACGGGTTGGGGCGATTCAGCACGGTGTTGCGGCCGTTGGAACCGATCTTGTTGTTCGCGTCGTTCGCCCCCGAGCGATCGACCATCGTTTGCGCCGAGGTCAGGGCGGCGCTGAGCAGCACCGTCGAGGCGGCCATCGTGAGCAGTTGTCGTCCGTTCATAATCTCGCTCCCAGAAGTCACTCTGATTATACCAGTTTAGACGCCGCCCATCGAAGGAAGTTCACAGACGACTTTCAGTACATCGGCATGAACGGCGTCGGGCGTTCGGTCGGCGGCAATGACCTGATAGCGATCGGGCCATTGGCGCGCCTGGGCCAGGAAGGCTTGTCGCACTGAGCGGTGATATTCGATCGGCCGCAGTTCGATCCGGTCTTTTACTTTCACGACCTTGGTTTCTTCGCCGAAAAGCGTCGCCTGCTTGCGTTCGAACTTGCCCTTGACGCGCGCCTGGCTGGCTTCGGCGGGCATGTCGAGGATGAGCGTGAGATCGGGCCAGCGGCCGTTGATGGCGATCTGCCCCACCGCCCGGATTTCGTCCGCCGTCAGCCCGTCGCCGCCGAGTTGGTAAGCGAGGGTGCTGGAAACGAACCGGTCGGAAATGACGACTTTGCCGGCCTCCAGCGCCGGAACGATGATCTGATTCATCATCTGCGCGCGGGCGGCCATGTAGAGCAGCATCTCGCAGCGCATGGCCATTTCGTCGTGATCGGGATTGAGCAGGATGTGGCGAATTTCTTCGCCGATGCGGGTGGTACCCGGGTCCCGCACGAAAACGACCTCGCGGCCGGCGGCTTCCCAGTGGTCTTTGAGCATCCGCGCCTGGGTGGATTTGCCGCAACCTTCGTTGCCGTCAAAGACGATGAATCGGGCGTCGCGGTGGTTCATGGCACGGCCGGTTCCAACGGCTGGGGGCACTATAACCGACCCGTCAGACGACGCTATAGACGCGGTCGTCGGCGATTCTTCATCATCGCAAACGCCATGGCCTTCTCGACCGCGCAACACCGATGAATTTCGACTTTTACCCCTGTCGCTTGGATCGTAATGTTCAAGAATCCCCGTCGTCTTTTGGGGGGCCGTTGTTCTGTTGGTCTTCAATGGGGGGCACATGCTTGCCGAACCGCTCGAATCGCGACGTTGTCTCAGCAGTTCATTGCAGCCGGATCTGAATTATGGACATGATGGCGTGGGATCCGCCCATCTCAGCCAGAATGCAATTAATCTGGTGGATTCATACGGCCGGCTCGTTCTGCTCAGTACCTTCGGCGATGTCGAGCCCAATCCGTTGAACCCTGACGTGACGAATGTGTTTCGGCTCAATGGGCATGGGAAGCCTGATGCGGCGTTCAATCACGGCCAAGCCGTCGAGTTGGATGGAGCGAATTCCTCCGCAACTCTCCAGAGTGAT
>JBQCCH010000566.1:0-3972 GCA_051962375.1 Tepidisphaeraceae bacterium | reverse complement strand
CGATGGCGGATGCGCTGTCGGATTCGATCAACTTTTCGACGATCGCCACCAACCCGTATTACAGCGTCGACACCAATTCCTGCGCGATCCAGGTGAACAACCTGACCACCGCGGGCGGGTACCAGTTCGCCGGCTACTACGATACCAGCGGCCACGTCATGATCGCCCGGCGGGCGTCGGGCGCAAGCACCTGGAGCACCTTCGACAGCGGCTTCACCGCCACTTCGTCCGAACTCAGCGATGACCACAATGTGATCGCCCTCGCGGTCGACAGCGCCGGCGCGATGCACCTGTCGTGGGACATGCACAACCAGTCGCTGAACTATGCCGTCTCCAACGCCTCGGTGCTGCAGAGCAATCTCAGCTCGATCGGCTTCACCCGGCAAACCTCGAGCAACGCACCGAGCCTGTTTCCTTCCTCGGGCGCAACCACCAACGAAGTCACCTACCCGCAGTTTTATTCGATCCCGGGCAGCAGCAATCTGCTCTTCACTTACCGCAACGGCGGCGCGGGAGGCGGGTCGGGCAACGGCAACCAGTACGTCAATCTTTACAACCCCACGACCAAAACCTGGACCAACAATTTCTTCGTCAACGGCGAGCAGACCAGCGTCAATGCGTACATGAACAGCATGGTCTTCGTCCCGAAAACCGGCGGCGGTAACAATCTGCTGGCAAGTTGGACTTGGCGGGCGTCGCCGGCGTACCAGACCAATTCCAACATCATGTTCGCCCAATCGCCCGACAACGGCGTGACCTGGTACAAGCAGGGCGGCACGACCGCCTACGGCCAGCCGATCATCCAAAACACCTCCGCCGGCGGTAACGCGAATCAAGTCGCGCAGGTGATCCAGAACATCCCGCAGAACAGCAGCCTCATCAACCAGACCAGCTTGACGGCCGACGTGAACGGCAACCCGTTCATCGCCACCTGGCTTGCCCCCGGTTCGGATGCGAGCAAGCCCGTCAGCGCGACGAACAATCCCGATCGCAACTACATGCTGTATTACTACACCGGCTCGCAATGGCGGTCGTCGCAGGTCACCAACCGCACCTCCGACAATGCTTTCGACACCAGCGCTTCAGCCGTCCGCGATCTGGGTCGGCCGGTGGTGCTGATCGACGCCCAGGGGCGCGTGCTCGTGGTGACGCGCTCCGAAGACACCGCCATGGGCAGCTTCAACAAGGCCGCCACGCCCAACAACGACATCGTCGTCTACTGGAACACCGTCGCCAGCCTGAATAGCGCCAGCCCCGCGGCGTGGCAATCGATCACGCTCGACACCACCAACATGGGCAGCTGGGAACCGACCTACGACCACGCCCTGTGGGATTCGCAAAACAAGCTGGCCCTGTTCTTCGAACCGACCGGCCTGAGCGGCCAGAGCAGCAGCACGCTGAAAGTGCTGCAATGGGATGAGCAATCCTATTTCGCCGCCGTCCCCGAACCCACTAGCGCGGCATTCCTGGGCGTCGTCGCCCTGGGCGCGCTCAGCCGACGCAAGCGGGCAGCGCACTAGATCGTGACACGCCGCGGCATCGGGTGACGCCATCGCGGCAAAACGTGCTCGATGCACCCTCGCTTGCAAGCGCCCTGCGTCGCGAGAATAGTAACGCCGCGATCGACCCGCGGACTCCCTGGCGATGGATCCGCACTCGCGCCCGGCCTATGTCGATGGAAGACCCAGCGAATCCTTCTCCTGACCTTCTGCGGCTCAGCGGCATCACCAAATCCTTCGGCGGCGTGCGGGCGCTGCGCGGGGTCGATTTTTCGCTCCGGGCGGGGGAAATTCATGCCCTGCTCGGCGAAAACGGGGCGGGCAAATCCACGCTGATCAAGGTCATCGCCGGCGCGCACGTCCCCGACGCCGGCACGATCGACCTGGCCGGCCGACGCATCGAACGCAATACGCCCTCGCTCGCCCGTGAACTGGGGATTGCCGTCATCTATCAGCAGCCGGCGCTGTTCGCCGATCTGTCGGTTGCGGAGAATCTCGCCCTGCGGCTCGAGCGCGGCGGGCCGTGGCGGCGCATCCGCTGGCGACAGCGCCGCCGGGCGGCCCTGCGATTGCTCGCCCGCGTCGGGGCAGACCTCGATCCGGATGCCGACGTTCGTTCCCTCACGATGCCCCAGCAGCAGCTCGTCGAAATCGCCGCCGCCCTGGGCGCTCAAGCGCGCGTGCTGATCCTGGACGAGCCCACCGCCTCGCTCGGCGAGCGCGACGCGCAAAACCTGTTCCGCGTCATCAACGAATTGAAGCAGGCCGGCGTCGGGATCATCTACATTTCCCACCGCCTGGAAGAAGTTCGGCAGATCGCCGATCGCGTGACGGTGCTGCGTGACGGCGCTTACGTCACCACGCGCGACGCCCGCGACATCAGCTCCGCCGACATGATCAAGCTGATGGTGGGGCGAACGCTGGAACAAGTGTTCCACAAAACGCCGGTGCCGCTGGGCGACGTGGTGCTTGAAGTTGCCGGCCTCTCGTGCCGGGCCGCGGGCGTGTCGGGCGTGAATCTGACGCTCCGCGCCGGCGAAATCCTGGGCTTGGCGGGCCTGGTCGGCGCGGGGCGCACGGAACTGGCCCGCGTTCTTTTCGGCATCACCCCGGCCGACGCCGGGCGGATTGTTTTGAACGGGCACGTGGTTTCGATCGAAAATCCCGCCGATGCCGTCAGGCTCGGCATCGCGTATCTGCCCGAAGACCGCCGCCGACACGGGGTCATCCTGGACATGCCCGTCGCCGACAACACCACGCTGGCGGTCCTCGATCGCATTTCCCGCGCCACCTGGATCAACGCTGCGCAGGAGCGCTCGATGGCCCGATCGTTTGTCGATCGGCTGGGGACCAAAACGCCTTCGATCGACACGCCCGTGGGCAACCTGTCCGGCGGCAATCAGCAAAAGGTGGCGCTGGCGCGCTGGCTGGCGACGGAGCCGAAGGTCATCATCCTGGATGAGCCCACGCAGGGCGTCGACGTCGGCGCCAAGGCTGAAATCCACAGGCTCGTCGGCGAGTTCGCCGCCCGCGGCATGGCCGTGCTCATGATCTCGTCGGAATTGCCCGAAGTGCTCGGCATCAGCGATCGCATTGCCGTCATGCGCGGCGGAACCATCGCCCTTACGCTCGACCGGGCCGAAGCCACCCAGGAACGCATCCTGCACGCGGCCCTGGGTCATCAGGAGAGTGCGGCTTGACCCGGGGCATCGCCAGCTATCGTCGCGAGCTCTCCGTCGCCGGCGTCTATGCGCTGGTGCTGGTGGCGATGCGCCTGATCGCGCCGCAATTCTTCCACGGCGAATTCCGCGAAACCTGGATCCAATCCGCGCCCGTGCTGGTGGCCGCGGCGGGAATGACGCTGGTGATCGTCGCGCGACAGATCGATATTTCGATCGGGTCGCAATTTTCGATCTGCGGCGTCGCGGCCGGGCTGCTCGCCAAGGCGGGGCTCCCCATGCCCGCGGTCGCCGGGCTCACCATCGGCATCGGCGTGCTGATGGGCGCATTCAACGGCCTGCTGGTCGCGTTCCTTGAATTGCCCTCGATCATCGTGACACTGGCGACGTTCGTCATCCTGCGCGAAGCGCTCCGCTGGGTGCGCGAAGGGGAAGCCGTCCGGGATTTGCCCGGCAATTTCCAATGGTTCGGCTGCCGACAGCGCACGGGCGAGTGGCTCCTGATCGCGATCGCGCTGGGCGTGGTCGCCCTGATCGGATGGAGCGCCAAATACCTGGCCGCCGGGCGCACGGTGTATGCCGTCGGGTCCGACGCCGACGCCGCTCGACTCGCCGGCATTCGACCAAAGCGCGTGACGTTCAACGTCTTCGCGTTAATGGGCGGCCTCGTGGGGTTGGCGGCGCTGCTGAACGCGGTTCGCTTTCCGCAGGTCGACGTCAATGCGGGCAACGGGCTTGAGCTGGAAGTCATCGCCGCCGTCGTCGTGGGCGGCACGGCCATTTCGGGCGGCCGC
>JBQCCH010000565.1:0-11370 GCA_051962375.1 Tepidisphaeraceae bacterium | reverse complement strand
TGGATTTCAGCGGCTTCGGCCTGGAGCGGCACCTGCTTGGCGGCGAGGGCGGCGGCGGCCTGGCGGGTTTCCTGCAGTTGGGTGAGCGCGTCCTTGCGGAGCTGCAGGCCGGCCAGGCGATAATCCGCGATCTTCAGCATCGAGCCGGGCAGTGATTTTTCGTCGGCGACTTTCTTGTAGCCGGCGATCAATTCATCGACGGGTTGCTGATCGAGGGGGAGCTTGGAGGCGGCGTTGAACTTGGCTTCAAGAGCGTCGAAATCCGCGGCACTGGTGACGGCCGTGGTCGCGGGGGCGGTGGTGGGGGCTGCAGTATTGGCGGTCGCGGTGTTGGCCGGCTGGGCGGGCTCGGTCGTGGGACCCGGGGTTTCGGTCGCCGAAGCGGTGGCCGAGGCGTTCGCCGTCGCGTTCGCGGGGGCGGTGGTGCCCGGCGGAGTTGCCGAAGGCGGAGTCGTGGAGGATGAGCTGGCGTTGGCGGTCGGCGTGTTGGGCGTCGCCGTCGCGGTCGCGGAGGCGTCGGCCTGCTTCACTTCGATCGCGCCGTTGTTGTTCACCACTTCGACGCGCTTCACCACATCGACGAATTTCTTGGCGACATAGACGAACGCGCCGGGGGGCGGGGCGATTTTGAAATACTCATCGAGGTCGCCCAGGATTTTGACATCGTCGCCGGGCTTCACCTGGGTGACGACCTTGGCTTTCATGTCGTTGAGGTTGGAGCCGACGCGGACGTTGGCATTGGTGGAGCCGTCGCGCACGCGGCCGATGGAGCCGTCGCCGCGCTTCTCGACCCACACCTTGCCGACGACGCAGAAGACGCCGTCCGGCGGAAGGATCTTGAGCCAGTCGCCCTTGGCGCCGACGACAACGACGGTATCGCCCTTGGAGAGCTTGAGAACGGGGTAATCGTTCTCGCTGGCGCCGGAACGGACATAGACGTTGTCGGCGTTGATCAGGCCCGAAAACTGGAACTGGCTCATCGACGAATCGACGGCGTCATCGTCGGCGCGGGTGAAGGACGAAGACAACAGATTGATCGATGCGATCGCGGCAATCGACGCGACCAGTACCTGCGAACGGGCCATGGGCACCTCCTGTGCGGGCTAATCCAAAAAGATCGGTTGACCCAGTTCCGTGACATGGAGCAGGGCAGCGAGTGACTCGCAAACCTTACCGGAGCTATCATGCCCAGTTTCTCCAGACCGATCAAGCGTTGCAGTGCGTTGAGGGCAAACGCAGGCAAAAATCGCAGCGCGGGCGTCGCATTTCACCGCCGACTTTTTCGGGCGGCGGCGGTAAAACGGGGATGCAGTGGGGGGGCACGGGTTCTTTGGCAATCGGGGGGGTGGGGTTGGAGGATGAGTGAAAACGTGAAGACGTGAAACGGGGGTTACTGCGTATTGCGTACTGCGTAAGGGTTGGGGCGGCGTGGCGCGTGGGGGTTGTTTTGGTTGCGATAAGTCGCTTGGCGGGCTGGGCGAGGGCCGTTGCACTGGCGCTGAGGTGGAGCGGCCTGGGAACCTGTGCCCGGGCCGGGGGTTGGCCCGTAAAATGGGGGCAAAGTGAAAAGAAAAATGGCAGGAACGGCCGGCGGGGGTTTTCGGCGACTTAGGCCGCGGGGCGATTCGGGGGAGGGGGAGAAAAAGGGACGGGCCGCCGGGTGGTGCGATGGGCGGGGTTGGGTATGCTTTTACGCCGATCGAAAGTCGTTTTGAACATTGGAGTCTCATGATTCTTGCGGGTGACATCGGGGGGACGAACACGCGGCTGGGCATTTTTGACGACGCCCTGACGCCGCTGGCGCCGATCCAGAAATTTCCGACCGGACAGGGCCGGGAGCTGGAAGCGCAGATGCGGCAGGTGATGGCGAGCTGCGCTAGGCCGGTGGAAATCGCGTGCCTGGCGATCGCGGGGCCGGTGATCGACGGGGTCTGCCGATCGACCAACATCGGGCGCGACTACGTGGCCGAGGAGATTCGCCAGACGATGAAGCTTCGGTCGCTCACGCTGATCAACGACCTGGTCGCCAACGCGAGCGGGATTGAAATGTTGAAGGACGACGAGCTGGTGACGCTGCTGCCGGGCGAGGAACGGGCGGGCACGCGGGCGGTGGTGTCGCCGGGGACGGGGCTGGGGGAAGGGTTGCTGATCTGGGACGGGCATCAGCACCGGGCGTATCCGTCGGAGGGGGGGCATTCGCGGTTTGCACCGACGAACGACACGGAATACGGGCTGCTGCAATTTTTGCGGGCGAGGCTGGGGGACGTGATCGTGGAGCACGTGGTGAGCGGGCGGGGGATTGAATACATCTTCGACTACCTGTGCAGCACGGGGCGATCGCCGGCCAAGGAAGTGGCGGAGCAGATCGTGCAACTGCCGCAGGGGAAGCGGGTGGCGACGATTTCGGCGGCGGGGCTGGCGGGCAAATGCGATTTGTGCGTGGAGGCGATGCGCGTCTACACGCGGGTGCTGGCGATCGAATGCGCGAGCATGGCGGTGAAGGCGTTTGCGGTGGGCGGCGTTTTTGTGGGGGGCGGGATCCCGCCGCGGATCATGCCGCTGCTGCAGAGCGAACTGTTCCGGGAGGCATTTTTGTCCCACATCACGATGGGCAAATTTCTCAAGACCTTGCCGGTGCGGGCGATCCTGAACGATGACACGGCCCTGGAAGGGGCGGCGCTGTACGGGCTGCGATTCGGACGGCTATGATCGAGCGACAGGGGTTGGGATCAATTCACGAAAGGCTGACGATGACGCGTTGGATTTTGCTGGTCGTGGCGGTGGTGGCACTGGTGGCGGTGGGCCGATTGGTGGCGGCGGTGACGGGCGACGTGGTGAAAGCGCCGTCGAGTGAAAAAAATGCCGATGCGAAATCGCCCCTGGCGTTCACGATGAAAGACATCGACGGGCACGACGTGAACCTGGCCGACTACAAGGGCAAGGTCGTGATGATCGTCAATGTCGCCAGCCGGTGCGGGTTCACGCCGCAATACAAGGGGCTGGAAGCGATCTACGAAAAGTACAAGGACAAGGGCTTCGTGATCCTGGGCTTCCCGGCGAACAACTTCAAGAGCCAGGAGCCCGGCTCCGATGCCGACATCAAGGCGTTCTGCACGGCGAAGTACAACGTGTCGTTCCCGATGTTTTCTAAGATCAGCGTCAAAGGTGACGACAAAGCGCCGCTGTATCAATTCCTGACCCAATCGGAGACGGCCGGCGATTTTGGGGGGGAGATCGGGTGGAATTTCACAAAGTTCCTCGTCGACCGGAATGGGCAGTTGTACGCCCGGTTCGGCAGCGCGACGACGCCCGAGAGCGCGAAGGTGACTGACGCCATCGAGCAGGGGCTGGCGAAATAAAGCAGGCTTAGGCGGTCTTGGCCGTGGACGGCACGATCTGCGGCGGGGTCGCGGGCTCGGGCTTGTCGCTCGGGTACGCGATCCGGCCGTGGTAGAGGCCGAGCAGGCTCTTGACGAGGCTGCGCTCGATGAGCTCCAGGTCGCGCATCGTCAGTTCGCTTTCATCAAACTGCCCATCCAGCAGCCGCTTCATGGCCAGGTCGTGTACGAGGGTTTCGATGCGGTTGGCGTTGGGCTCTTCCATCGATCGGCAGGCGCTTTCGCAGGCGTCGGCGAGCATGACGATGGCGGTTTCCTTCGTCCGGGGCTTGGGGCCGGGATAGCGGTACTGGTGCTCGTCGATAGTTTGCGACTTGGAGTCGGTGCGGTCGGCTTCTTTGCGGGCACGGTGGTAGAAAAATTCGACCAGTGTGGTGCCGTGGTGCTGCTGGATGAAGTGAAGGATGCTGTTGGGCAGCATGTATTCCTTCGCCAGCTCGATGCCGTCCTTCACGTGGCCGATGATGATGAGCAGGCTGACACTGGGGGACAGATTGATGTGGCGGTTCTGGCCCTGCTGCTGGTTTTCGACGAAGTACTCGGATTTATTGATCTTGCCGACGTCGTGATAGTAAGACGCGACGCGGCAGAGCAGCGAGTTGGCGCCGATGGCTTCGGCGGCTTCTTCGGAGAGGGTGGCCACCTGAAGGCTGTGGTTGTAAGTGCCCGGGGCTTCCATGGCCAAGCGCCGCAGCAGGGGGTGAGAGGCGTCGGCAAGCTCCAGCAGGGTCATGCTGGTGGTGATGCGGAAGACCTTCTCAATGAACGGAAGAATGCCCAGCACCAGGAACCCGACCGCCAGCCCCGCGGCGCCGGAATAGATGGCGTTGCGAAGGATGAATTCGAACGGGTCCATGTCCAGCCAGCCGGCCGCGAACGTGGCGACCATCATGGCCATCGCGGTTGCGCCGCCGACTTCGATCAGCTTGCTGCGGGTACGTACGTCTTCCAGCAGGAAGCAGCAGGTCATGACGCCGGTCATGAGGATGATGAGGAAATCCAGATTTTCGCCCAGCGCCAGCGTGGCCAGCAGCGCGTGGATGCCGGCAATGCCCATGGCGAAGCGCTGGTCGTAGGCGATCGACAGGATCATGGCGACGACGATCGTCGGGGCGAGGCCGAAGATGTAGGAGCGGGTGCTGCCCAGGCCGGTGAGTTGGGCGAGCAGGAGCATCGAGATCAGCAGCGACGCCAGGCCGAGCGCGCGGGCGTGATTGCGGATGATGCGCGGCTGGAAGGCCGCGATGTACATCGAGCCGACGACCGTGAGCAGCACGACGACCGCCGCCAGCCCCAGCCGCTGCCACCAGACTTCGCCGCCGAGCGAATCCAGATAGGCTTCATGCTCGGCCTTGAGGCGGGTGTATTCGGAGAGGTCGATTTCGCCCTTCTGGACGAAGATCATGTTCTGCTTGATGACCACATCGCCGGCGGCCGGGTCCACGCGTTCGGCCGCCAGGTTTTGGGCCTGCACGGTTTGCACGTCGTCGACTTCGTAGTTGGGCTTGATCTTCTCCAGCGTGACGGCCGCGATGCGGGGGGCGAGCAGCGATGAAAAATTCAACTGGGCGGGCTTCAGAATCTTCGCCTGCAGCTCGTCGCGCATCGTGGGGGAGAACGTGTCGTCGGTGCGGACCGGGCCGATGTCGGGCAGGCGGATGGTGCGGTCGGTGTCCTGGGCACGCTGATCGTCCGGGAGGATGACCATGTGCAACTGCTTCAGGGCGGCGACATACCCATCGACCGCATCCTGCCAGCCGGCGCGTTTCTTGGGATCGGCGTATTCCTGCAGCTGCGTGAGCGAGGCTTGATCCAGAAGCTTGCGGTAGGGCTCGCTCAGTTGTTCGATACGCTGCGATTGAACGACATCGGGCAACACCGACAATTCGGCGCGGAGCTTGTCGAACGGATCTTCAACGGCCCGGTAAACCCGCGGCTCACGCAGGCGGGCGGCCTGCTGCTCGGTGGCGAGCTTTTCGGCGTCGTGGTAGGCGAAATCGACGCGGGCGACGATGTCGTGCGGTGCATATTGACCGACCCGCCAGCCGACCACTTTCGGCCGAAGCATCAGGATGGCGATCGTGCAAACGACAAAGCCGATCGCGATCGCCAGGGCGACATGATTCTCAGGACGCAGAAGTCGACCCAGGACGGCATCATCCCGTTCCGGGCATTTGCGACGGATCTCTGCACGACGGTGGCCGCTATTTTTGGTAAGACCCATAAAACGTCAGAAGTCGGTTCCGATAGCTTGACCGATTTTACGGTGAAAGCAAATTCTTACCGGGTTATTGGCACTCGTAAAGGGGATTCCATGGAATGGGCCAGGCCGGTTGACGTCGCAAAAGGGGTTGGCTACCGTTCTGGACCCGCTTTTTAAGGCGGCATTCAACCCTAACCGGAGCAATCTCATGGCCTTGACCGTTCAACCGCTGAACTATCCGAATGATGCGATCGAGCCGTATATCGATGCGCAAACGATGGAAATCCATCACGACAAGCATTACGCCACCTACGTCAGCAACTACAACAAGGCCTTGGAATCGGCGCCGGATTTGGCGGGCAAGCCGCTGAATGAGGTGCTGTCGAACAACCTGGCCTCGGTGCCGGACGCGATCAAGACGGCCGTTCGCAACAACGGCGGCGGCGCGAGCAATCACGAAATTTTCTGGGAACTGCTGACGCCGGGCGGCTCGAAAGAACCCGTCGGCAAGCTCGCCGAGGCGATCAAGAGCACCTTCGGCGACTTCGCCAAGTTCAAGGAAGAGTTCACCAAGGCGGCCACCACGCGGTTCGGCTCCGGCTGGGCGTGGCTGATCAAGGACGGCGGCGGCAAGCTCTCGATCATCAGCCTGCCGAATCAGGACAGCCCGTTCATGGAAGGGCACTTCCCCGTCATCGGGCTCGACGTGTGGGAGCACGCGTATTACCTGAAGTATCAGAACCGCCGGCCGGAATACATCGCGGCGTTCTGGAACGTTGTGAACTGGGACGTCGCCGAGAAGCGCTTCGCGTCGGCCAAGTAAGGCCCGGCCGCGTTGCGTGAATCATCAATTATCGAAGACTGCGTAAAAGGCGTTTCGCTTTTTACGCAGTTTTCGTTTTAGGGCGTGGGTTCAGTTGCCGCGGCATCCTGTGCGGTCGATTCTGGTGCTGTCGATTCTTGCGTGGTTGATTCGTGAGGGGGCGGCTCTGCCGGCGAGACTGCTTGCGGCGTCGATTCAACCCCCGCGTCGGCCGGCGGCGCCGTGTTGGCGCGGGCCTGCTCGGCGACATGGTCGTACACCGTCTGAAGAAAGCCCATGAACGAAAAGCCCTTGCTCCGAAAGTGAGCCGGCCCGAGGCGTTCGAGGACGGTGGGGCGGTTTTCAAAATTCAGGTCGTCCAGCGCGTGAATATCCAGGCCGGCTTCGAAGAATTGCGGGTCGTTGGGGTTGGGACTGTCGCTCATAGGCAGCTTCGGATTCAATTGGAGATGCGAGCCGGTTCGGACCGATTCGATGCGGCCCGATCCGCACACTTACACTTCTTCCACCGCCTGGCTCGACAGGGCGAGGTATTGCTTGAGGTCGTCGGTCGACAGATTCGTCAGCCACTGATCGCCGCTGGTGACGATGTTCTCGGCCAGGGCGAGCTTGTCGGTCAGGAGCTTGTCGATGCGCTCTTCCACGGTGCCGATGCTCACGAACTTGTGCACCTGAACGATCTTGTTCTGCCCGATCCGGTGGGCCCGATCGGTGGCCTGGGCTTCGACGGCGGGGTTCCACCAGCGGTCGAAGTGGAAGACGTGATTGGCGGCCGTCAGGTTCAGGCCCAAGCCGCCGGCGCGAAGGCTCAGGATGAAAATCCGTCGCTTCGTGCCCGGGGTTTGGAATTCCTGGATCATCGTGTCGCGGTCTTTGACCGGCACGCCGCCGTGCAGGAACAGGGGCTCGGTTTCCAGGCGATCCTTGATCAGCGCCTCCAGCAGGTGGCCCATTTCGCGGTATTGCGTGAAGACCAGGGCGGCTTCCCCTTCGCCGAGCACTTCTTCGAGCATGTCGACAAGGCGTTCGCACTTGCCGGAGCGGCCTTCGATTTTCTTGTTGTCGGGCGTGAGCAGTGCCGGGTGATCGCAGACCTGCTTCAGCCGGGTGAGGCCGGCGAGGATCAGCCCGCGCCGGCGGATGCCGCTGGCGTTTTCGACGCTCGTGAGCATGTCCGCGGTGATGCGCTCGTACATGGCCGCCTGCTCGGGCGTCAGGCTGGTGAAGACGCGCATTTCCATCTTGCTCGGCAGGTTGACGGCCACCTCCGGGTCCTGCTTGGTGCGCCGCAGGACGAAGGGGCGGATCATTTCCCGCAGCAACTGCCCGCGCTTCTGGTCGGCCATCTTTTCAACGGGGATGACGAAGCGCTCGCGGAACTGGCTCGGGCTGCCGAGCAGGCCGGGGTTGAGCACTTCCATGATCGACCAGAGTTCGGACAGGTGATTTTCGATCGGCGTGCCGGTGAGGGCGACGCGGCGTCGGGCGGCGAGCGAGCGGATGGCGGTGCTGGCGGCGGAGGCGGGGTTTTTCACCTTTTGCGCTTCGTCCATCGCGATGCGGTGCCACATCACGCGCCGCAGGTCCCCCGCGTCGCGGTGGGCGAGCGCGTAGCCGGTGAGGACGACGTCATGCTGCATGGCCGATTCCGCGAAGGCGTCGCCGTGCAGGCGTTCCGGGCCGTGATGCGCCAGGACTTTCAGCTTGGGGGCGAATCGTTCCAGCTCGCGCACCCAGTTGCCGATAACCGATGCCGGGGCGAACAGGAGCGTGGGCCCGAGTCGTTGGTCGCCGGCGCGTTCGCGTTCCTGTAGGAGCAGCGAGATGAACTGGATCGTTTTACCGAGGCCCATGTCGTCGGCGAGGCACGCGCCGAGCCCGAGCCGATCGAGATACGCCATCCACTGCAGGCCGCGCAGCTGGTAGGGGCGGAGTTCGCCGAGGAATGAGCTGGGCTGCACGTCTTCGCCCATTTTGGCGTCCGGCGCCTGGTCGAGCAATTTGCCGATCCAATCGGCGCCGGTCAGGCCGGTGACGGGCACGCTGGAATCGCCGGCGAGCCCGTAGGCGACGCGAAACGCTTCGCCGAGCGTGAGCCTGCCGTTCTTGTTTTTCTCGATCGCTTCCTGGGCTTTTTTGGCGGCTTCCAGGTCGATCTGGATCCAGCGGTCGCGGAACCGCACGAGGGGCGATTGCTTGGAGACGAGGGATTCAAACTCGCCGGGCGTGAGCTGGGTTTGCCCGATGGCGATCCGCCAATCGAAGCGCACGAGCGATTCCAGCCCCACGCGCCCGCCGGCCGCCAGGGGTTGTCCGCTGCGCGCCTGGTCGGGGGCGGCGGCGTCGAAGAGGGCGTCTTCGTCGTCCTCGTCAGCCGGCGCGAGCGAAAGGCGCAGGCTCAGCTCCCCTTCGTCCGGGGCCGCCCAGTCGGGGACGTCGACATGAAAGCCGCCGTCTTCCAGCGCCAGCGCCCAGGACCGCATGAAGGCGAACGCCTCCACCGGCGACAGCAGCATGCCCGATGGCTGCGGCTCTGAGAGCACGCGCTCGATCGAGGGGAAGAATTCCATCGCGCGGGCGAGTTCGGTCGTGAGCTTGGTCTGCCGATCAATGATCGCGCGGCCGAGGGAAGTCAGCGGGCTCGCCTGCTGTTGCCAAAGCTCGGCCGCGGTGATCGTGGTGGGCTCGTCTTCGTCGCCGATCAGGCGAAACTCCAGCGGCCACTGGTCCTGGCCCTCGGGGGGCTCGGTCATTCGGAAACCCACGCGGAAATTCGCCTGGTCGCCGGCGTCGGTGATCGGGGAGAGCCAGATGTGGGCGTCGTCGTAAAGCTTTTGCGTTTCGGCGGGATCGCCCTCGACGACGCGCGAATCGCCGAGCAGGGCGCTGAGCCAGCGCACGTCGATGGCGGCCGGCCGCTGGTGGGGGCGCTCGAAGAATTCGTCGGTCTTCACGCTCCGGCGGATCAGGCCGTCCGTCGTTTCGCTGAGGAAGGTTTCCACCAGCCGCAGCGGGTGCTTCTCGTGCGTCAGCGGGGTGGCGCGACAGATGCCGGGCATCGCGTTGGCGAATCGCTCCAGCCGCTCCACTTCCGGCTTCCCGCCGATCAACGGCTGCCAGGTGGCGCTGAAGTATTCATCGTGCCGACGGATCGACGGATAAAACTGATGCGTCGCCAGCGACCGCTTGGCGATCTTGGCGAGGATCGACCAAAACAGCAGCGAATCGCCCACCTGCGGCGGCAACTGGTCGGGCAATGCGGTCAGCAGGTCGGCGGCGGCCACCGGGGTGAGGCGGATCGCGTCGATTGGCGTGCCGGGGGCTTCGGGCAGATCGAGCGTGAGCGATTCCTGCGGAAAGGGGGCGGCATCAAACTCCGGCACGATCTGGCCGAGCGCCTGGCGAACCGCATCCGCCGGCAGCGGGCGGGGCGTGGCAGGGCTTTCAATGGCGGCGAGATGAAGATTGGCCGTATCCCAGATAGCGATCAGCATGCAGGCTCGTATCGAGAGATTCAAAACGACAAGACCCGGCCAGCCCGGGAAAGCGAAACAGTGTACGGGAATCTCGTGCCGGATGCGCTAGGGGACCGCCAAAATGATTTTCCCCCGACCGCCAGGCCCGCCGGGGTTATTCGCGAGGCCGATGCTTCTCTTGCTCAATCAGTCGATCGAGCTTCTGCTCAACCGCATCCATGTGCTGCCGCATTCGCTCCAGATGAGCGCCCACCTGTTCCTGCCGCTTCCGCTGAACTCGGACCATGACCCAGACGACCACCGCCATGACGAACAGCCACGGCAGCCACGGAATGAAGGGCGTGAGAAACCGCGTCAGATCGCCGTCGGGAGATGAATCAGGCATCGCTTGGGCGAGGAACATCGGCGGATCTCCAGTGGGTAGGGCAGGATGAAATCCCGCCGATGGTCGCGGTGACTTAACGGCGGGATTTCATCCCGCCCTACGGGGATACAGCTTACCCTCGCTGCCGGCCGACGGTAGCGGCTGGTTATGCCGCGGGCTAAGTCGGCTCGCGGAAAAGCCCCCGAGACGCCACCAAAAACATGACCAGCCCGACGACGATAGCCGGCCACGCCAGATGAGCGACGACAGTCGGGTAGTAAATCATAGCCAGCACGCCGACGCCAAACCCGATGAGCACGCGGGCGAGAATGAACAACCACAGTTCGCCTCCGGTCAGGCGCTGGACTCGGCTCCGATTGCCTTCAAGCACGATTCACCTCTCGAGCGGGGTCGTTCCGCGGCATAACGCAAAACCGTTCAGTGGCCGGGGCCGGCGAAAGTGAGCCTCTGGCCTCTAAACACCTGACCGCCAGGGACGGTCCACAGCAGCGGCTGGTTAGTGGGCAGCCAGTTGGGCGTCCCAGCATTTGAGCAGGAGCTTATCTTTCCGGCTGCCGCCTGTCAGCAGCCATAAGCAACCCAGTGCGGCGAGAGCACTCGCACCCGCCAAACCGCCCGCACACAGGAAGCCGAGCGCAAAACCCATGTTGTAGCGGGTTTCATTCAGCGACACTGCGGCCTGCTGTGTAGTCGGCTGAGGAGCCCGCGCGATCTCGGAGAGCAACGCTTGAGATTGATTATATACGCTGTCGACCAAGTAAAGGATCAACAGCACACCACAAATACCAAGAACGGCACAAATGGCACCGATCGCACGCCGGCGACGCTGCGATGTACGCACACGTTCGATGATGTCGGCATCAGAAGGTAAGAGACGCATCGTCTGCACAAAAACATCTAATTCAAGCGCGCATCCGTGCGGAGAACATCTCGGCCCCGGCTCGGCCATACTGCCGTTTGTACGCTCAAAAATATCGGCGAAGCATGGTTTCGGTCAACCGGACGCGGGTGATCGAGCCTCCGGAAAGCGGGTAGGGCGGGATGAAATCCCGCCGATCGTCGCGACGACTTAACGGCGGGATTTC
>JBQCCH010000564.1:0-6240 GCA_051962375.1 Tepidisphaeraceae bacterium | reverse complement strand
CGGATGATTGTGGCCGGCGTAGGCTTCGAGGTGAATATCGAACGCGTCGCCCGCCTGGCTTCGCAACGCAAGCAGGCGAACCGGATGATTCAGATCAAAAACCCCTTGCGGCTGGCCGTTCACGAACAGCAGCGTTTCGGGCGCGCCCGTCTCAATGCGCAGGAACGTGTTTTGATCGCGGGCCTCTTCCGGGATGGTCGCGACCGTGCGAAACCACCCGTTGATGCCGTCGTCTCCCCAACGGTGCCCACGGTCGATCCGCTGCCAGCCGATCTGCGCGTCGCTCAGGCCCGCGATTGAACGCAGCGGCTCACGCGTCTCAACGAACTCCAGCGGGAGCGCCGCCAGCGTCGCAAACCGCAACGTCGAATAGACAGCATCCAGTGCGGCGACCTTGTCCGGAATTTTCTTGTCAATGAGCACGAGGAACTTCCAATGGAATGGGGAAAACGGCTTCTTGAAATATACAGCGACAGTCTACAAAAAGATCAGAGAAAGTCTCTCATCCATTTCATGTCGTCTCACACACGCTCCGATTGTAAAATTTAGATAGTAAATGTATAATTAATGACTGGCAGAGGTTTTTTCATTGGTCGGGTGCCGGGGTGCAACCAATAGACCTCGGCCTGTCCGTTCCCATCGCGCAGCGGCTAGGAGGTGGCTCATGCTTGATCGGTTCATGTCCCGCACCGCGGGTTCCCCCAAAATCGCCAAGACGATGACCAGGATGATCGCCGCGGCGATGGTAGCGCTGTGTCTGGGCACGGCCGTTGCTCGGGCGGATCGCCAGACGGTGAGCCTGTCGGGCGACTGGAAGCTTTGGGCGGATCGTGAGGCGCAATGGGTGGATGACGAGCTTTACCTGCCGCCGGTCGATCTGGCCAAATTGCCGAAGCATCCCCCCACGGGCGGTTGGGCGACCTTGCAGACGGTGAAAGCGACCGAAGCCCGCGTGCCCGGGACGGCCGAAGAATTCCTCGCCGACGGCAACGGCCCGATGGGCGCCAACCCCGCCAACGCCAAGGGCGTCACCTGGTGGTGGCGCCAGATCCGCATCCCCGCCTATACCGCAGACCAGCGCGTGCGCCTCTGCTTTGCGGCCGCGCGCGTGCGGGCGGAAGTCTTTCTCGATGAGCAACTGGTCGGCTACAACCTGGTCGATAGTACGCCGTTCGAAGTCGATCTCACCCCCTACACGCGACCCAACGAAACGCACCGGCTTGCGGTGCGGATCACCAACCCGGGCGGCAATTACGCATGGAACGACGGCGGCCCTCTGGCATGGGGAAAGCACATCATCACGAACGGCCGCGCGTTCGGCGGCCTGACCGGGGATGTCTCGCTCGTCATCAGTGACTCGGTTTCCATCGACGACCTGTACCTGCAAAACACGCCCAATCTGCACAAGGTCCACGCGTTCGTCACGGTGCACAACGCCTCCCGCGACGCACAATCGCGGCGACTGGAAATCCGCGTCGTGAGCAAAGCCGATCCGTCGCTGGAATTGTTCCGCCAAACATTCCCGGAGACCAGCTACCCGCCGGGCGATTCGACGATCGACGTGCCCATCGAAGCGCCGGTGGCGCAAGCGTGGGATCTGGATCACCCGAACCTCTATTTGTGCCAAGCCACCCTGACCCACGCCGGGCAAACGCGCGACCACGATGAACGCGTCTTCGGCTTCCGCTGGTTCTCGCCTGAGGGGATCGGCAGCAACGCCATCTTCCGCCTCAACGGCAAGCGGATCGTGCTGCGCAGCGCCATCAGCTGGGGATTGTTCCCGCTGACCGGCATGGTGCCCACGCAGGAAATCGCCCGCCGACAAATTCAGGCGGCGAAGGCGTTCGGCCTGAACATGCTGAATTTTCATCGCTGCATCGGCACGCCGAACATCTTCGACCAGGCGGATGAGGCGGGCTTGCTGTATTACGAAGAACCCGGCGGTTACCAAGGCGCGGGGAACGATGCCTTCGCCCGGGATTACGCAACGATCAAGCTGCTTCGCATGATCAAGCGCGATCGCAGTCACCCGTCGCTGATTCTCTACACGCTGATCAATGAGTACGGCGTGCGCAAGGAGCAGTCCATCTACGACCGCCAAGCCGCGGATATGGCCGCCGCCCATCGGCTTGATCCGAGCCGCATGATCGTGTTCGCTTCGGGTTGGGCGAACAAGCCGGGCAAAGAAGAGCCGGTCAAGCTCAACATGCGCCCGTTCGACGACAAGCAATATCAAATCGGCTGGTACGATTACCACCGCGCCGGCGGACCGGCCACGTACAGCGAACGCGAGTACCAGGACCCCAAACACAACGCATTCGCCACCGACAACCTCGGCGAAATCCTGTTCTGGGGCGAAGAAAACGCCATCTCCACGCCGCCCCGATTGGAACTGATCAAGCGTGAGCTGACGCAGCCCGGCGTCTCCTTAGGCTGGGACGGCCAGGTCTACCTGAAGTGGGAAACCGAGTTCGAGCATTTCCTGGACGATAAGGGCCTGCGAAAAGCCTTTCCCACCGTGGACTCGCTCTGCACCGCCATGGGCGAAGTCAGCCTGTATCACCAGGGCCACCGCGTGGAACTGGCCCGCATGCAGAATGTGACCGACGGCTACGTCACCAACGGCTGGGACGCCACCACTATCGATAACCACAGCGGCATCGTCGATGCGTTTCGTTTTCCCAAGGCCGATCCGTCGCTGATCGCGCGGTTCAACCAGCCGTTGTACGTGGCGGTCGTGCCGCGCACGCAGGTCGTGCAGGTTCAGGATCGGGCCGTCGTCGATTTCTATCTGGTCAATGAAAAGGACATCAAAGGTCCGCACCGGCTGAGCGTGAAAGCGATCAACAAAGCGGGGGTCGAACGGTTTACAAAGACCTTCGACGTCACGCCCACCGGCGGCGAGGTGTACGGCGAACCGCTGGCGCTGGCGGTGGCGTTTGACCTGAAGCCCGAAGACGCCGGCTTCGTCACCATCCAGGCAACGCTGATCACCCCGGACGGCAAGACCGTCACCCAGGGCCACGAGACATTCCTCGCGGTCAATTGGCAAGAAGACCGGATCGCCGGCCGCGGCGCGGTGTACGAGTGGGGCAGTCGCGTCGGCGACTATCTGAAAAACGAAAAACAGATCTCGGCCGCCGCTTTTGACGACACGCAAGGCCCGCTCGATTGGCTCGTGATCGCTCGCCCGCCTCAGGGCCAGCCGCAATTGATCCCCGCCGACGGTTTCGCCGACGCCATCAAGACCAGCATCTTCCCCGACGCGAACACCAACGCCGAGCCCGTGCGCCGCAGCGATGCGACCATCGATTTCGCCTGTGCCGACGGCGCCGCCCCCGACCCTGCGGTATCGGCGACGACCTACACGGTGCGATGGGAAGGGCAGCTCAAAGCGCCTACCAGCGGCACTTACATTCTCGGCCTCGACGCGCAGGGGGCGGCGAAGCTGGACAACAACAACGGGACCGTGCTCGACAGCCGCAACACCCAGCAGGAGCGTCGCGTGCTCACGACGACGGTCGAAATGACGGCTGGCAAGCCGCTGTCGTTCCGTCTCACCTTGTAACGCAAAAGCGGCAGTGCCGCGGTGCGGCTCCTGTGGTCGACGCCAAACGATCGCGCCGCCATCGATCCGGCCCGGATCATCGAACGCGCCAAGCAGGGCACCACCGTCATCATTGCCGATTACGCGACCACCTGGACGAGCGCGCTGGCCGGCGCCGGTCTGAAGAGCAACGGCAATTTCGCGGTCGGCAGCAACTGGGTGGGTGGGCAATACTTCGTTCGCGAACATCCCTTGTTCAAGGATTTGCCGACGAATTGCGCCCTGAGTTGGCCGTACCAGCGCGTCGTTACGCTGAGCCCGCCGCGGTGGGGCATGATGCTGCAGGGCGAAGAACTGGTGGCCGGCTGCTACAACAGCTGGCCCTTCCACCTCGGCACGGCCGTGGGCGTCGTGCGATGCGGAAAGGGGCAAATCGTTCTTTCCACGCTCAATATTTGCGGCAACCTCGCCTCGGAGGATGGCCCCGCTGCGGTGGCGCGCAAGCTGATGGACAATTACCTCATGTTTGCCCCATCCTCCGCGGCGCAGAAGTAGTAGCCGCACGAGGCAGAGCAACCCAGGATCAAGCTTGCCGCGACCGCGAAAGCAGGCTTACTGCCGAATGGTAAAGCCCTGCGACTGATTGACGATCGCTTTCTGCCCGGGTCGCAAGCCGGTGATGACATTGCTTCTGAAGATGCCGATCCCCGTCACCTTGCCGGACACAAAGATCCCGTCGAGCGCGGGGCGAACGACCTGGTTGTTCTCCAGCGTCACGTTGATCTTGTCCGGCCCGATCTTAATGCCATCGCGGTATGCGTCGTAGACGGCGTTGTTCCGCAGAATGCAGTTCGTGAACATGCCCGTCTGGCTCCCGATGGCGATCCCGTGGCGATCGTTGCCGTTCCAGCCGCCGGCGCGGTGGATCTCATTGTCTTCCACCAGGGCCGACTCCAGCGGCTGACCGGTTTTGCCGAACACGCCGACGGTCATGCCCGAATTGGACGCGCCGTCGAGCAGCAGATTGCCGCGCACCACGACGTTTTTCCCGCCGGCCACTCGCAGGCAATTGGCCCAGTACGGGGCGACGGCCGTGTTGTTCAGGATGTGCGTATCGACCATCTGGGTATTGTCCCCCTTCGCGCCGGCATCGGAGTAGGTCGCGAAGCCGTCGTCGCCGGTGTTGCGCACGTAGCAATTCTCGACCGTAAGGCGAACGCCGGGGTTGCCGGGGCTCGGCGTGTTGCCGTTATTGAGATTGATGCCATCCCCCCAGCTGTCCGAGACGCGGCTGTCACGGATCGTGCCGTCCGTCCCGCTGAGCCAGATCGCGTCATTGTGGCGTGACCAGATGCGCTCGATCAGCCAGCCATTTCCGCCCCCTAATACCCCATAGTCACCGCCTCCCGTCTGGCCCTGCCCGGTGGCTCGGCGGAAGGAATTGCTGTCAAACTGCAGGTCGCGCAACACAGAACCCGTGTTGATGCGCACGCACGAGCGCCAGCGCGGTTTCGTCGGATCGAGCGGACAGGCGCGATACAGCACCGTGCGCCACATCCCCGCGCCTTGAACCGTCACGCCCTTGAAATCCAATCCCGTCCCCACAAGGCTGCTGGTCTTGTATCGGCCGGGGGGAAGGTAAACGATCTTGCGCAGCTTGCGCGCGTCGTCGACGCACTTCTGAATCGCGGCCTGGCTGTCGATGTCGGTATCGGGCTTGGCGCCATAGTCCACGACCGACAGCGAATTCGCCGGCTGCGGCACCGGCGGGGGGACCGGCTCCAAGTCAATGCAATCGATATTGTACTCGGCCGCCGTGGCGCCCGGTTCCGCACGCAGTTCAAGCGTGCTGCCCTTGCGGATGGGGTCGCCGTCAATGAGGGCTGAGTCGTCGTTGTAAAACTTGAATGGCATTCCGCCCTTCGTGGGGTCGTCAATCCAGCCGAGTTTGTCTGTGCGATAGACGATGGATTGCTTCGAACTCAGCGTGATGTGCTGTCGAAACACGCCATCGACGTACAGGCCCAGCGTGGCGGTGGTTCCGCCGCCGGTGGGGCTGTCCGGCACATTGCCCCGAACCACGATGGCGTTCACGCCGTCGATCGGCACGACCCACGCGATGCGATCCCCCGGGCCGCTGAGCCGCACGTAGGCCGCCCCCGACGCTTCCAACTCAAGCGTCGCCACCTTCGGCACGGGCATGCCCGCCTTGAAGCTGTGGACGGCAGCCTTGCCGGAGAGCGTGCCCGCTTCGGCTTCCAACGTCACGAAGGGCGTTTTCGCCCCCGCGCCAAGAGCCCCCGGTGCAATCCCCATCACAGCCAACGCTGCCGCTCGAACGGCATATCGGGTCAATCTTCGCATCGCTTTCCTCCGTCACGCCCGTTTGTTCCATCTCAACACAGTGATCGGATTTATATATAATCGCGGTATAAATTTGTTGAAAAATATGAAAAACGTATAAATATTGCTGCTGGCAGTCGAGTGTCCCGCGAAAAAGGGCGATCAGCGGTCGGCTCGACGGTCGGGCAGCGCGCCGCCTGCACGCCGGATTGCTTAAAAAAAGTTTGACACTTATACGGAAGTCATACACATTATACAGAAATGGCAAAGGTAGACCGTATCGTTGAGCTCCTCGAACGACGCATCGCCCAGGGCGACTACGCTCTGCGGCCCGTGCCGGCCGAAACGAC
>JBQCCH010000563.1:0-4203 GCA_051962375.1 Tepidisphaeraceae bacterium | reverse complement strand
CGACACGCCCGAGGTGTGGGACGAAGACATGCGCCTGATGAAGCTGGCGCATTGCAACGCGGTGTCGGTCGGGATTTTTTCCTGGGCGATGCTGGAGCCGGAAGAGGGGCGGTTTGATTTTTCGTGGATGGACGAGATTTTTGCGAAGCTCGGCGCGAACGGCACGCGCGTGATCCTGGCGACACCGGGCGGTGCGAAGCCGGCGTGGATGGCGCAGCGGTATCCGGAAACGCTTCGGGTGACGGCGGACCGTCGGCGGCTGCTGTGGGGGCATCGGCACAACCACTGCATGACGTCGCCGGTGTTTCGCGAGAAGTGCCGCATCCTGAATACGAAACTGGCGGAACGGTACGGGCAGCACCCGCAACTGGCGCTGTGGCACGTGAACAACGAATACAGCGGCGAATGTCACTGCCCGCTGTGCCAGGATGCGTTTAGGGCGTGGCTGCGGGTGCGGTATGAGAATGATCTGAAGAAGCTGAATCACGCGTGGTGGAGCACGTTCTGGAGCCACACGATCACGGACTGGTCGCAGATCGAATCGCCGTCGCCGTTGGGCGAGCATTCGGTGCACGGACACAATCTGGATTGGAAGCGGTTCACGACGGACCAGACGATCGCCTGCTTCCAGGCGGAGGCGGCCCCGCTGCGGCAAATCACGCCGCACATTCCGGTGACGACGAATTTCATCGGCGGCTACAGCGGCCTGGACTACAACAAGCTGGCGCGCGCGTGCGATTTTGTGAGCTGGGATGCGTATCCGTCGTATCACGATCGTGACGACGATTGGCTGACCGGTGTGCAGTTTTCGTTCCTGCACGACCAGCGGCGGGCGATGCTGAACAAGCCGTTCATCCTGATGGAATCGGCGCCGGCGCAGCAGAATTACAAGCCGGTGTGCAAGCTGAAGCGGCCGAACATGCATCTGCTGGAGGGGCTGCAGGCGATCGCGCATGGGAGCGATTCGGTCCTGTATTTCCAATGGCGCAAAAGCCGCGGGAGCGTGGAAAAATTCCACGGGGCCGTGGTGGATCACCATGGGGCGGAGACGACGCGCGTGTTCAAAGACGTGGCGCAGCTCGGCGACGTGATGCAGAAGCTGGACGGCGTGGTCGGCGCCGAGACGCCGGCGCAGGTGGCGGTGATCTACGACTATGAAAACCGCTGGGCGATCGACGACGCGGCCGGCCCGCGAAATCCTGACAAGCAGTACTGGGACACGTGCGTGGCGCAGTATCGCGCGTTCTGGAAGATGGGGGTGGCGGTCGACGTCATCGATTCGATCGCGGACTTTGCGAAGTACAAGCTGGTGGTCGCCCCGATGCTGTACATGCTTCGGCCGGGCGTGGCGGAGCGGTTGGAGCGGTTCGTGAGTGCGGGCGGGACGCTGGTGACCACGTATTTCAGCGGGATTGTCGATGAAAGCGACCTGTGCTTTCTGACCGGTTTCCCGGGCCCGCTGCGGAAGCTGTGCGGCGTGTGGGCGGAAGAGATCGACACGCTGTACGACGATGAATCGGCCGCGATTGTGCCGGCGGAGGGGTGCGGGCACGGGCTGAGCGGCGAGTATGCGGCGCGGCAGTTCTGCGACTTGATCCATGCCGAGGGGGCGAAGCTCCTGGCGACGTACGGCTCGCAATTTTATGCAGGAAGGCCCGCGCTGACGGTGAACGCGTTCGGCGCGGGCAAGGCGTATTACATCGCCAGCCGGAATGATGAGCGGTTTGACGCGGATTTTTATGGCGGCTTGGTTCAGTCGCTGAAAATCCCGCGTGCGCTGCAGACGCCACTGCCCGCGGGCGTGACGGCGCAGGTGCGGACGGATGGGGAGCGGGATTATGTCTTCGTGTTGAATTTCGGCCGCCAGCGGAGCGAGCTTTCGCTGGGAGAGACGCCGTTCACAGATGCAGTCACCGGCCAGGCGGTCGGGCGATTGCTGGAATTGCCGGCTTACGGATCGCGCGTGTTGATGCGTAAGCGGGCCGAGCTTGTTTGAGGAGTGACGCTATGAAATATCGTGCAATGCTTGCCGCCGCCGTTTTGGTGTTGGGTTCGCAATGGAGCCAGGCCGCCGAGCCGCCGCGCACCCCGGGCGTGCCGACGGTGTGGCTGGTGGGGGATTCCACCGTTCACAACGGAACGCACGGCGAAGAAGGCTGGGGCGAAGAGTTCATCAAGCTGTTCGATCCTTCGAAGGTTCGGGTGATCAACCGCGCGATGGGCGGGCGCAGCAGCCGTTCGTTCATCGACGAAGGGCGTTGGGATCAGGTGCTGCAAGACGCGGAGAAGGGGGATTACGTCATCATCCAGATGGGCCACAACGACGGCGGGCCGCTGGCGGGCGATAACCGCGAGCGCGGCAGCATCCGCGGCACGGGCGATGAAACGAAGGACGTCACCCTTACGCTGGGCGACAACAAAGGGAAGAAATACACCGTGCACACGTACGGCTGGTATTTGACGAAGTATGTGACCGACGCCCGCGACAAGGGCCTGAAGCCGATCATCTGCTCGTGGATTCCGCACTGCCCGAAGCCGGGCGACAAGGTGGAGCCCGAGGGAGAGCCGACGAGCTACCGCCTCTGGGCGAAGCAGGTGGCGGAGAAGGAAAACGTGCCGTTCATCGACCTGTACGCGATCACGTGGCACAAGTACATGAAGATGACGCCGTCTGAGATCAAGGAAAAGATCTTCACGCCGGCGGACAACACGCACACGAGCCCGGTGGGCGCGAAGATCAATGCCCAGAGCGTGGCCCAAGGGCTGGAGCAATTGAAGAAAGAGAAGGACATTCCGCTGGCGGATTACCTGAAGCCGAATGCGTTGGAAAACGCGGCCGGCTGAGCGAAGATTTTGTGACAGGGCCAAGGGATCTTGAGCGTTTCGCCGCGGGCGGGGCTCAAGGTCCCTTGCTTTAGGGCCATTCTCGGTGGGAGTGCCGATGGATTTCCGAACGCAATTGCTTGATCCGCCGCGCGAGTTTTCGGTGTTGCCGTTCTGGTTTTGGAACGATCGTCTGGATCGGGATGAGATTCTTCGGCAGATCGAGGCGTTTGAGCGGAACGGCGTGTATGGGTTTGTGATCCACCCGCGCGTGGGATTGCCGCGCGACCTGGGATGGATGAGCGACCGATTGCTTGGGTTCTATCGCATTGCCATTGAAGAGGCGGCGCGGCGCGACATGAAGGTGCTGCTGTACGACGAGGGGATGTATCCGTCGGGGTCGTCATGCGGGCAGGTGGCGCAGCGTTGGCCGGAGCTGGCGTGTCGGTGCCTGGCGGTGGCGGATGCGGAAGCCGCGTTGCCGGCGGGAGCGGCGCGGGTGGGCGTGATCGTGGGTGATGACGGCCGGCCGCGGCAGGTGATCGATCGGCCGGCGGATGCGTACATTCGCGGGTTGCATTACATCGACGAAGGGCCGGTCGAGGATGAGCCGGTGGCCGGGGATATCCTGAACCCGCGCACCGCCGATGCGGTGATCGAACTGGTGTATGCCCGATTTCATGAGGCGTTCGGCGAACATTTCGGCCGGACGATCCTGGGCATTTTCACCGATGAGCCGAACCCGCTCGGCAAATGCCGCGAGAAAAACGTGATGCCCGGCACGAGCGGGATCCTGGAACACGTCAGCCGCTTGCTCGGCTACGATTTTCGGCCGCACCTGGGGGCGTTGTGGTCGAATGAGCCGGAAGCGCGACGGTATCAGGAGGATTATCGCCGGGCGATCCGGATGCGGATGGAAGAAACGTGGTACGCGCCGCTGAGCGCCTGGTGCGAGCGGCACGGGATTGCGTTATGCGGGCATCCGGATGCGGGGGATGAAATCGGCGTGCAGCGCTATTTCCAGATTCCCGGGCAGGACCTGGTCTGGCGATGGGTGGCACCGGGGGAGGCGAATGCGATCGAAGGGGCAGAGGCCACGCAGGGCAAGTGCTCGTCGAGCGCGATGATTCACGCGAAGCGCCGGCGCAACAGCAATGAATTCGCCGGCGCGTATGGGGCGCAGACGACGTTTGAGGAAATCCGGTGGCTGGCGAACTGGTGCCTGGTACGCGGCGTGAATCTGCTGATTCCGCACGCGTTTTACTATTCGGTGCGCGGGCCACGGATCGATGAGCGCCCGCCGCAGATCGGGCCGCATACGCCGCAGTGGGATCGGGAATTCAAGGCCTTTGCGGACCACTGCCGGCGCGTGTCGTGGCT